>CALCRD010000431.1 GCA_937894355.1 uncultured Bacillus sp. | reverse complement strand
TGTCAAATCACTTCATTCTCATCTTAAAAAGCAACAATGTTTGAGAAAAGAGCCTTATTATTTCAGCATCACTGATTAGTAGGCCCAATCACCAAAAAACAGAAATTTATAACAAGAAAAAATCCGGTCATTTTGACCGGATTTTTCTCACCATACTTTAGGGGGTTAGGTTATTTTTAGTGTAAGTTAGAGATATTGCCAAACTATGAACAAAGTATTAAAGAATGGAAAAACTTAATAATAGGGTAACTTTGTAAGAGGACATGCGAGATTCGGAAGCCAACATTCATACCTGACAAATATAATAAAATCTTTTTTCCTAAAGGGTTAAATCTCTCGAAAAACATCCTAGATTTTAGTAGTTGAATTGATTATACTAGAAAAGTATTTTCGAATAACATATTTTACTAAAACAAAGGATTACAGGAGAGAAGGCACGGTATGTGGTTTTTAGGGACAATTTTGACGACGATTTGTTTTGGAATTAACAATGCTATTTTTAAATGGAGTACGGCAAAAGGGTATTCAAAGGTAAATCTTCAGTTTTTCTTTTATTTTTCAGCTTTTATCTTAACGCTTTCCTATGGAATTAGGTCACATTCGATTCATTTAAATCTGTCGGTGTTTTTTCTAGGAGCCTTGATTGGAATATTGAATGCTTATGGAAACATTCAAATGTCGAAAGCTTATGAAAATGGTCCAGCTAGTACTACTGCACTGATTATTTCGGCTAACGCTATATTACCGGTTTTAAGTGCGGGGCTAATATTCCACGAACAAATTTCGGCGAGCCAATGGATCGGGATTGCACTCATTTTATCCTCTGTGGTTGCGATTCAATATACTCCCAAAAAAGCACAGATTCATACAAATTATTCGTCTTGGATGTTTCGAATGTTATTAGCTTTTCTTTCCTTCGGGATACTTGGGGTGCTAATGAAATTTGCTTCCAATCTAAATATAAGTTCGATTAATCTATTTATCTCTTTGTATGGTGGAGGTAGTGTTTATTTATTAATGATGATGATTAACGGGAAAGAAAAAGTCTCTTTTCCAGTTGTAAAACTGGGGGCTTTGGTCGGTGTAATCAGTGTAACTGGTTACAGCAGCTATTTTTTTGCCTTGCAGACTGGAATGGCCAGTATTGTTTTTCCCATTGTAAGTTTAAATTGCCTAGTTGTCGTTTTTGTTGGATGTGTAGTTTTCAACGAAAAATTAAAAACTTATCAAATTGTAGGCGTTTTTTCGGCAGTAATGGGCATCGTATTGACTAAATTATAATGAGAAGAAATAAAGATACATTAAATATGAATAAGAGAAATATTGGCTCGTTTATGATGGATATTTGCTATAATTAAATTACGAACAAATATTCTTAGAACGATTTTCTGGTAAGTTGGTGACTAAATGTCCAATGAAGTATATATATCTGTAAGAACACTGGTTGAACATGTGTTTCAAAGTGGGAGTATTGATGCCCGGTTTCGCTCACAGTCAACGATGGTTGATGGGACGCGGATTCACCAAAAGATCCAAAAAACGTACGGTGAGGGTGATCAAAAGGAAGTTTATTTGCGGAAGCAAATTCCTTGGCAAGAGCTCGTTTTTGTTATTGATGGTAGATGTGATGGCCTCCTACAAAGGGAAGATGAGATCATTATTGATGAAATCAAGTCCTTTACGCAACCGCTTGATGGAGTAAATATCGACGGATATACTGTTCACTGGGCCCAGGCGAAATTGTATGCCTATATGTATGCTGCTGATCATAATATTAAAACAATCTCTGTCCAATTGACCTATGTACAGGTAGAGACAGAAGAAAAACGCTATCTGAAAAAGAAGTATTCTTTTCTGGAGCTCGAAGCCTTTGTTGACGAGGTAATTAATGCTTATGCACCTTATGCTAAGCTGCTTCATGACCATCGACTCAAACGGGATGAAAGTCTAAAAGAACTCAAGTTTCCGTTTGCATCGTATCGGGCTGGACAGCGGAAATTAGCCGGTGCCGTATATAAAACGATTGTGGATGGTCGTAGTTTGTTTGTAAAAGCACCGACTGGTATCGGCAAGACGATATCCACGATTTTTCCATCAGTCAAGGCAATTACAACGGGTCATCTCAATCGGTTATTTTACTTAACAGCCAAAACCATTACTCGGACTACAGCAGAAGAGGCATTCACAAGAATGCGTTCCGCAGGACTTCGAATGAATACTTTAACCATTACGGCTAAGGACAAGATTTGCTTTAAATCTGAAACGAATTGTCGAAAGGACCTTTGTGAGTTTGCTAATGGATTCTATGACCGAATTAATGAAGCCGTGCTTGATATATTAACACATGAATCCAGTTTGACTAGAGATGTGATTTGCACCTATGCACACAAGCATATAGTTTGTCCCTTCGAGTTTTCAATTGAACTTGCCTATGGGGTTGATGCAGTAATTTGCGATTACAATTATATATTTGACCCCCGTGTGTCTCTAAAAAGGTTGTTTGAAGAGCAAAAGAAATCAACTGTGTTACTTGTCGACGAGGCTCATAATTTAGTCGATCGCGGTCGAGAGATGTTCTCCGCGACGATCAATAAAGAAATTTTTTTGCAATTAAAAAAAGACTTTAAAGGAATCAATAAAGAATTTTATCAGATTGCTAGTAAAATAAATTCTTGGTTTATTTCTTTGAAAAAAAAACATGACATCCAGAACGAGTTTGTTATTGAAACATTAGCTGAAGAGTTCGTAGAACAGCTTACCGGCTTTGTAAAAGCAGCAGAATCGGTTCTGCTTCAGGGAGCGGATTCGAGTTCGAACCAGATCTTATTGGATGCCTATTTTATGGTGCAGAAATTTCTAAAAGTTACCGAGTTCCTAGATGATCATTATGTTATTTATGGCGAGAAAAATAGGAATGATTTAACTTTGAAATTATTTTGTATGGATCCTGCCAAGCTATTAAAGCAGATGGGGAAAGGCTATCGGGCAAAGGTGTTCTTTTCGGCGACACTTTCGCCGCTTGCTTATTATCAAGATATCCTTGGTGGCAGTGAAGAGGATTTTACGCTTAGCGTTCCTTCACCATTCTCTGAAGATCAGGTTGATGTGTTTATCAAACCATTGTCAACACGGTTTCATGATCGCGATCGTTCTAAAGAGGCGATTGTAAACATGCTGCAATCATTAATTACCGGCAGACAAGGTAAATATCTAATTTTTTTTCCATCCTATCAGTATTTAGTTGAAGTTTATGAACATTTTAAGGAAGTAGATGATAAGACGCAAACTTTGGTTCAAGCAATAGGGATGAAGGAAGAGGAGCGGGAATCCTTCTTAGCGGCGTTTCAGGCTAATCAAAAATCCACTCTTTTAGGGTTCGCAGTTCTTGGTGGGATTTTTTCCGAGGGTGTTGATTTAGTCGGAGACCGTTTAAATGGCGTTGTGGTAATTGGTGTAGGATTGCCACAGCTATGTTTTGAGCGAAATCTTATTAAAAATCATTTTTATCAAAAAGAAAAGAATGGTTTTGATTATGCCTATGTATACCCAGGTATGAATAAGGTGCTCCAAGCTGGGGGAAGGTTGATCCGCTCGGAAAGTGATTACGGAACAATCGTTCTAGTTGATGATCGGTTTCTGAAGAATCCATATCATTCTCTACTTCCTCAGGAATGGATGCAGTACACGGTTCTTAACCCGAAAACAGAATAGGTATAGTTCCAACACCATTTTCCCCTTAAATCCATATGCTATTAATCATTATTGAATGCAAACAGGATTAATGGCTAAAAAAAGGGGAGAATGCAGCATGAGTATATTAAACATCATTAAATCTCGCCGAATCATAAAAAAGTTCAAACAGGATAGGATTAATCGGCAACAGATTCTTTCATGGCTACAAGTGGCGACCATGGCCCCAAATCACCGAATGACAGAGCCATGGGAATTTATTTTTGTTGGACCGCAAACGCGAGCTAACTTGAATCACAAAACAAATTTTGGAAATGCTCCAGTTGTTTTTACCGTGTTATCAAATCATGGTAAAAGTGTATTAGAAACAGAAGAAAATAGATCGGCTACTTCTTGCTTGATTCAAAATTTTATGCTTGCTGCCTGGGAAGCAGGGGTGGGCACATTCTGGTCATCAATCGCCGCCTCCGCAAAAAATCGTGCCCTGTTAAATGTCCCGGATGGGTTTGATGTGATTGGTGTGTTAGCGGTCGGTTATCCGGAAGAAATTCCAGAGGCTAAGCAAAGAACGCCAATTGATCATAAAATTAGCGAACTTCCATAGAAATACATTAGTTAGAGATGTAATGGATAATTTTACGAAATAACCGTCTGTTTGTAGAAGATCTAGCTTTGTTTACGATTATTGGAATTCTTTGCTTCACATACGACCCCCTCAAAAAACGCTTCAAACCTATCATCTCCTTTTTTCGATGTTGATTTCCAGTAAAAGACTGTGTTTTTAACCATTGTATGGACATAAGCATATTGTTAGAAGCTTATCGATATAAGGTTTACAATTAATTACAAACAAACTCTAATATTTTGAAAAGGAGAATCCTATGACAACCTTTATATCCAGGGTAGATGTGCCCGAGGCAGAAAAATGGAATCTAGCTGATATTTACACTGATGTCAGCCAATGGGAATCAGATTTTGTTCAGATTGGAGAAATGGCAGAAAAGCTGAAGCAATTTGATGGGGCGATCCATAATGGACAGAGCTTGTTCCAATTTCTTAAACAAAAAGAAGAATTATCTTATAAATTTAGCCATGTATATGCTTTTTGCATGCTACAAGTTGACGAAGATACACGCAATACAAAAGCTCAATCCTTGTTAGAGAGGGCGAAAGGACTAAGTGTGAAAGTTAGTGCTGCGACCTCTTTTTACATGCCGTTTTTATTAAGCTTAGATGAAGAAACCCTCAAAGGATACATCACAGCAGAAGCGGGTTTAACCTATTTTGAAGAGGACCTGTTAGATTCTTTCCGTTACAAGAACCATGTGCTTACTAAAGACCAAGAAACGGTTTTATCTCAGCTAGGTGAAGCCTTATCAGCACCCGCTAATACCTTTGGCATGATCAATAATGCCGATATTAAGTTTGGTGAAGTGACCGGGGAAAACGGCGAAAAGATTGAACTTACTAGAGGTATGTACTCGAAATTAATAGAAGATGAGAATCGTGAAAAACGCCGTGAAGCTTATAAGTCTTATTATAAACCGTATCTAGAGTCAAAAAATACGATTGCTTCGACTCTATCCAGTGCTATTAAAAACAATGTCACCATTGCCAGGATCCGCAATTACCCATCAGCTTTGGAAAAGTCATTATTTGGGGATAGGGTCCCTAAAGAAGTATATGAAAATCTGATTACCGCTACAAAAGAAAATATCGCACCACTCCACCGGTACTCTAAAATCCGCAAGGGA
Organism: uncultured Bacillus sp.; assembly: GCA_937894355.1. GTDB lineage: Bacteria > Bacillota > Bacilli > Bacillales > Cytobacillaceae > Bacillus_BU. Next base: position 974 of record CALCRD010000431.1, on the reverse strand, counting down.
AAATTAGGTCTGGATGAACTTCGTCAGTATGATATGAGTGTCCCGCTTGTTGAAGGGGTTAAACAAGTTATTCCCTTTGAGGAGGCTTACGATATGATGCTTAAGGGCTTGGCACCGCTCGGGGAGGACTATCTTACCATATTAAAAGAATTCAAACAGTCGAGATATATTGATGTCCGGGAGACTCCGGGTAAGCGGTCAGGCGCCTATAATCTTGGTGTTTATGGAGTTCACCCTTATATCTTGTTAAACCATCAGGATGATTTAGACAGTTTATTTACACTAGTTCACGAGTGTGGCCATGGGGTTCACAGCAAATTAAGTTCCCAATCCCAACCGCAAATTACTGCTCGTTATAGCATTTTTGTTGCAGAAGTCGCGTCAACAGTAAATGAAGTATTAATGATAAATTATTTATTAAACAATGAGAAAAATCCGGAGGTTCACAAGAGTCTTTTAAATCATTTCATTGATCAATTTAAAGGAACATTCTTTACACAGGTGATGTTTGCAGAATTTGAGATGAAGACTCATGAAATGGCAGAAAAGGGTCAACCCCTAAATGTGGAAGTGTTCAACCAAATCTATGAATCCTTGTTTAGAGAATACAATGGTGCTGAGATTGTGTTTGATGAGGAAGTGAAATATGGTTGGTCAAGAATTCCCCACTTTTATCGCCCGTTCTATGTTTATAAGTATGCAACTGGTTTTGCTTCAGCTATCCATTTGGCAACAAAAATTCTCGAAGGAGATCAAGAAACGCTTAGCTCCTATTTAGAATTCCTTAAGAGTGGTAGCTCAGACTATCCACTTGAATTATTGAAGAAAACTGGGGTCGATTTAACATCACCAACACCAATCAAAAATGCCTTAAACCGCTTTAATGAATTGGTTGAGCAGTTTTCTAAATGATAAGCGATAAGCTGTGTTAAAGACCATTGTTGATATTTAACAACCTGTTGATTGGAGTGGAG
>CALCRD010000430.1 GCA_937894355.1 uncultured Bacillus sp. | reverse complement strand
CATTAGCACTGGGCCAAGGATGAATACTCGGGAACGAGTAATATCACTTGTCTTTTTGTATAAACGGTCGGAAAACATCGAGAACGCCAATTGCGAAATCGTAATCAGGATCCATGGCAGCGTAACGGCAAATCCTAGTTGTGCATCACTAATGTGGCGAACTTTTGCTAAATAATTAGGTAACCAGGTCAAGCCAAACGTATATGACCAGTAAGTTGCAAACCCACAAAAGGCAATAATGATAAAGTTTTTAGAAAATAACGCCTTAGAAAAATTCGACTCTATTCCGTCAATCTCTTTCGATTCTCTCGGAGTTGACAGCTTCTTTTTTGCAATAAAAGGTTTTACTTCGCCAGGCTTTTCCTTGGCAAGCTTGAGCCACAGTCCTAGCCAAATGACCCCAACCATTCCCATTGCAAAAAAGCCCGTTTTCCAACCATACGCTGAAATTAAAAACATAAGGATAGGTGCTGATGCCGCTACCCCTAAAGGTCCTCCGATGGAAACGAGGGTTAGCCCAAACCCTAGCTTTTCTTTTGGTAGCCATTTAGAAGCGGAGGTCATTGCCAAAGAATAAGATGGTCCCTCGCCTGCTCCTAAAATAAATCTAGTTAATAAGAGTAGGGGCAAACTATATACAGCTAGCGTAAAAAACTGGACCCCTGCCCAAACAACGGCAATGAAGGCAATAACTGATTTCGTTCCAATTCGATCTGACAGTGATCCCATTAATATCGCCGAAATCGAATAAAACCAAAAGAAGACACTACCTACTAATCCCCAATCTTTAGGTGATAAGTTTAAATCTTTAATAATCTCAACAGAGGCAAAGCCAATTATTGCTTTATCGACATTACTAATTACTGTAAGCATAAACAATAACGAAATCATAATCCAACCTTGCTTTGATATTCTACTGGTATTTGGTCCTAGTGTGTTTTTCAATCGCAATCCTCCTCTTCTGACCGAAAGTTTGAATATTCAGAATTTGATAGATACAAAAATCTAGATATATATGATTTTCAGCTTATCCCATTGTGGTTCACTGCCAACTAAGGCGAAACACCCTAGATGGCCCTTTCACTCTGTTCACCCCTAGCGAAGTTCCCTTTTTAACTCAACTTGGATTAACTCACTTAATTCTCTTTTTAATATTTTCCCGGAAGAAGTCATCGGCATCTTATCCCTAAAAACAATTTTAGTAGGAACTTTATAACCTGCCAATTTTTCTGAGGCAAAATCTCTTAGCTCTTGTTCAGTTATTGCATCGGCTTGTTTAAGTCTAATAACCGCACAGGATATTTCTCCTAGAACAGTATCTGGTAACCCAATTACCGCTACTTCTAACACCCCGGGGTGCTGATAGAAAATTTCCTCTACCTCGCGCGGATAAATATTATAACCACCACGAATAATCATTTCTTTTTTCCGTCCAACAATTCGCACATAACCAGCTTCATCCATCGTCGCTAGGTCACCTGAATAAAACCAGCCATCGCCATCGGTAGACCGATAAGTTTCTTCCTCCATTCTATAGTAGCCTTTCATTAAGCCAATACTACGGCAAGCAAGTTCTCCCACTTCACCTCGGGCAACTGGCACTCGATCATCATTAACAATTTTTATTTCTGCACCCGGTAACGCTGTCCCCACTGTTTCCGCCATTAACCAATCTTCATCTGTGAAATCAGTCATCGTTAAATTAGCAGATGTTTCCGTCATCCCATAGGCGACAATAATATTGCAACCCATTTCAGACTTAATCCGGCGCACAATTTCGACTGGGCATGGGGCAGCAGCTATTTCCCCTGTTCTTAAACTAGCTAAATTATATTGAGCAAAATTCGCAGAATTTAATTCGAGGATAAACATGGTTGGAACACCTGGATGAATCGTCACCCCTTCATCTTGGATCAATTCCAAAGCTTTTTCAGCCTTATATTTTTCCATTAAAACTAGTCTTCCCTGACAAATAATGGAGCGAAGCATGAACATCAAGCCCATGATATGAAACAGGGGCATCGGAATTAAAAACACATCATCCGAGGTGCATCTCATTTTATTCGCGGCCGTCGTTGCCACTTTCACCAAGTTTTCATGCGCTAACATAACACCTTTGGGCTCACCCGTCGTACCCGAAGTATATAGAATTGCCCCAATATCACTCCCATCGATATTGACCTCTGGGCTCTGCGACATACCCCGACCAGTTTCTAACAAATCATCATAGTTTATTAATAATGAAGGATGCCGTAATCTTACCGAAATCATATGCTCTAAGTCAGGCAAAGACGGCTTAGCTTCCATTAGCTGTTGCAATAGATCTACTTTTTCAGAAATGCTTGTACAAAAAATCGCCTTGGCTCCGGAATTATTTAGGATATATCTCATTTCTTTCAAACGATATTGCGTGTTTAATGGAATCAGAATAGCGCCAACCTTAGCGATTGCCATGAAAATCGTCATAAATTCATTCCAGTTCGGCAAACAAACAGCAATTCGGTCGCCTTTTTGAATCCCTAAACGAACTAATCCAGAGGCTAAATGAATAGCCTCTGAATGAATTTCTCGGTAGCTCAAACGATTTTTTTCATCAAATATCGCTTCTTTTTCCGGAGCTAATAGCCATGCTTGTTCAAAAACACCTGGAATTGTAGCAACGTCGACCTCGATATTATTTTTCACCGTTCGCCACACCTCTTTTCATCACTACCTACAACGCTTCCCAAATAGCGGCAATACCTTGGCCACCACCGATGCAAAGCGATGAAACACCATATTTTTGGCCTCGTCTTTGCAATTCATAAATCAATGATAAGGAGATTCGAGCTCCGCTGGCCCCCAATGGATGACCTAAAGCCACTGCGCCACCATTTACATTGCCAATTTCCGGATTAAAATCCAGCAGCTTTTGACAGCCTAAATATTGTGATGCAAATGCCTCGTTAATCTCGACTAAATCCAAATCGTGAATATTCATATCCGCCTTTCGCAGCGCTGCTTGAATCGCTGAAACTGGACCTAATCCCATCAGCGTTGGTTCAACCCCGGTAATTCCCCAAGACACAAGCCGAGCAATCGGTTTAAGATTGTTACTCTCTGCATACTCAGAGGATGCTAGGACCACAGCGGCGGCACCATCATTAATTCCACTAGCATTGGCGGCGGTCACCACCCCATTTTCCTTAAACCGCGCTTTCATTTTGGCAATTTGCTCATAAGTCGATGCCCGCGGATGCTCATCATGATCAATAACCACATCTTGTTTACGAGTCTTTACCGTAACCGGGGCAATTTCCTTAGCAAAATAGCCTTTTTTTATCGCTGATAAAGCTCTTTCATTACTATTTATCGCAAAGAAATCTGATTCCTCCCGGGTAATTCCATACTTTTCAGCAATGTTTTCCGCCGTAATCGCCATCGAAACATCTCCATACGGATCATACAAAGCCTCCCATAAATAATCAGACATTGGCGCCTGACCAAGCGGAATCCCCCAACGAGCTCCGCGAACCACATGTGGAATTTGGCTCATATTCTCTGCTCCACCCGCCAGCGCAACCTCAGAATCACCAACCATAATCGCTTGCGATGCCGAAATAATCGCCTGAAGACCCGAACCACACAAACGATTCACCGTTAATCCCGGCGTCGCTTCGGGTACACCCGACTTCAAACCAATATGCCTAGCCGCAAAAATCGCATCGGCACTAGATTGAATCACATTTCCCATCACAACCTGGTCAACTTCCTCTGGATTAATATTCGCCCGTTTCATCGCTTCCTTGGCTGCCACCACCCCAAGATCAATCGCCGAAACATCCTTAAGCGAACCCCCGAATTCCCCAAACGCTGTCCTTGCTCCCTCTAATAAAACAACATCGCTCATCGCCACAATATCTCCTCCAGTCCTTTTTCTTTTTTTTTGAAAGGCTCTATTAAACTAGGCTGTTGATTTCCGTTCCAGGCACTTCGCTTTCCGCAGGCTCTCACGACGGCCTCCTT
>CALCRD010000429.1 GCA_937894355.1 uncultured Bacillus sp. | reverse complement strand
TCTGCTAGCTTTTTATGGTTTTATGTCCCCAAGGAATGCCTAAATCTGCTGTTTTCACCTTATACCCACATGGGTACTCCATAAATTACCATAATTTAGTGCCGTTTTTACCTAAATTTCATCTTTTTCACTCTATCACCATCGCCTGATTAGACACTTCCTTAACGTACCCTTATGGGTATACAGAAAAAAACCGTAATATGGTAATTTCACCTCCTGTTTATTACCTTCTTTTAAAGAATATCCCAGAGACAGCAACAAAAAAGCGGAATTTCCCTCACCTTTTTCCACACCTGATAAGGAAAAACAGGCAGACCCTGATCAATCTCAAATTTTAATACTTTCAATGGAAAAAAGGCGCTAACACGACTAAATTACGTAATAAAGAAATTACCCCGACCCTTCCCAAACAATATGACTTTTTTTATTTCAATAATTATAAATCCGCAATTCCCCCTCTCCCCCTTTTTCTATTCGCCAATTATTCGGTATAATAAGGGAATATGGATTTTACTGGTTTCATGGAAATTTACAAGGGGAGATGTCTTATGGCACCCATTACGGAATATATTGCTGAACAGCTGCAATTTGCCGCTGATAATATGAAAGGCCTGCTGCGGCCGGAGAATGAGGAAGACGCCAAACTGGTTCAAAAAGGACTGATGTTGTTCCGCCAAGGGCTTGTTTACCAATTGCGCTTTGATGGTGACAAGATGGCGGCTGCCGTGCAGGATGTCGTCCCGGTTCAGGTCGTGGTTGATTTATCGTTTTTGGAAGTAAGTGAATGCTCTTGTCCTCAAGAGGGCTTCTGTCGCCATCAATTGGCTGTTTTTTTTCAAGGATTATCGCAAGCAGGCAGTGTCGCCACTTGGGTTGAGGAATGGCGCCAGCCGATTCAGGCTAAAAAGATCGCCACTAATCTCGGGCTGCAAACGGCCCGTGATTTGCTGAAAACATCGAAGAAGTTTGGTGCCGGTGGTAACTATGACGATTGGACCAAGACTTTTTCGCAAATTTTCCGGATGATTATGCGCGGCCAAGGTGCGCCCCAGCCCTTTGTGGTCGGCGACTTGTTTCGCGTTTATTGGAAACGGATTAAGGCTGATGCGCCTTACGAGGCCGAGTGGAAAACGCTGTATGAAGTGGTCGCCGCCGTCCACTCCTTCAAGCTCCTAACCGCGCTGAGTCAGGAACTAGAGCACACCGATTATCAAATCGATCGCTATTATCGAATTTTATTTCAAACCATCATCGAAGGCGCCGAAATGGCCATGAAAAAACTTTCCGTCCATTCGCTACCATTTGCCTTCGACCAGTTTATCGAACAACTCAAGGACGATTCCGCTGACCTGCTAACCGTCTATCGCCCACTCGAATTCGAAGGCATCAGCTTCTATCGTTCCCTTTGGAGTCAGCTGTTGAACAAAGCTCCTTGGCGCGAAGCCGAGCGCCAACGTCTTGAGCAAAAGCTGGAAACCGATGAAATCGAACGGGCTGGCCTTGAAGCAGATGCAATCAACACCGAGCGAGTATGGCTTGAGAAACAATCTGCTAGTAATGAAGCTGAGCAACTCCGCTTGGCAAAATTAAAAACACTTTGGGAAGTCGAACGCGCCCAAGCTGCAGAAAGTGGCGCAATTCATCGCAACCACTTACCAGTCGCTGTCGGCTTGATTCATCAACAAATACTCGCCAAAAACGACGACCAAGCCTTGGAACTAATGACTCGCCTCGGTGACCCGCTCACGCCACATATGTTCTACTGGCTCGAGCTCCTTACCGAACAAAAAGAATGGAAACGACTCGGTCCCTACATCGACCACTTTATTTCCCGGTTGCACAATTACCTGGGGCTGCTAAGCGACTTCAACGCCGGCACCGAATTCACCATGCTGGCCATGGAAGTACTCGCGCCCTACTGCACCGAAACCGGCCGACTCGACCTATTCGAACGCACCTTGACCCAAACCCTCCCCTACAGCTATCGGGAGTACGAAGCCTACCTATTTCAACAAATGGCCTTCGACAAATGGGTCGAGCTCCAAGCCTATGTCGGCGTCGAGCTCAGCTATATGTCCAAAAACGATCTGAAAGAAGTCCAAAAAGCCGACCCGGCGTCGCTTTTACCAATCTACCACCAGACCGTTCAAGACCTTATTAATATGAAAAATCGCGGAAGCTATCGCGAAGCAGTCAAGCTAATGAAGAAAATTCGCACCATCTATAAAAAAATACACCGCACACCCGACTGGGACCGGTTTTTCGAACAGATACTTAACTCAACAAAACGCCTCAGGGCATTTCACGAGGAACTACAAAGGGGGAAACTATTAAATGCTTAGAACACGATACGTTAAAGTTCACCTCCTCCCTCTAGGTGAAGATCGTTATTTCCTATCAGCAAACGAGGATGATGGCGGACTATTACCAGTAGCCGCTTGGAAAAACCTGCTATTCTTCCGTCACGAAGAAAGCTTCTACGGCACCATGGTAAAAACAGAACGAATAAACGGCATCGCAGGCGTCGTCGTCAACGGCTGGGACCTAGTCACCCTATTCGCCAAAGAACCATTCAACCGCTACATCGACTGGGACTGGGATGAACTTTCCCAAATCTGCCTAGCCGCAGCCCCAGCTGTACACGAAGCCATCCTCGAACGCGACTGGCTTCCCGACTTCGCCGCCTGGGAACACGACACCTTCCGCTGGGCCCTCCCCCAAAGAGTCCAAACCGAATTCGGCCCCACCTTCTGGGACCAAAAAGTCTCGGGTCATGGGGACGGTTCTTCTGATTCCTTTTCGGGCCAAGAAGTTTCCGGTTCAGGTCATGGGGACGGTTCTTCTGATTCTTTTGAGCAAGAGGCTGAGGTTGGTTCTGCGGAGCCCGCAAGGGAGCCGGTTTTAGGTTTTATTTCACGATGGTACGACGGGGCGTTGGACTCGTATTTAAACCAAAATCAAGAGATGAAAACGCTATTCGGTGAGAAGATTGAACATTTACAAGAGCAGGATGTTAACTCTAGGGCGTTGGCCCATTTTTTCACAGAGGAAAGTTGGAAGCAGTGGATTGGAATATCCGAGGACCCAACTCCGTTCACTGTGGGGCTGCAGTTGGAGGAGCCACCGGAGCCTGAGGATAACTGGACGTTAAACATTTTTTTACGGAGCAAGGCTGACGAAGACAAGATTTACAGTGTCGGCGAGGCTCCACGCAACTGGAAACCATACCTGGAAAAAGTCGACCAAGAACAACAACGCTGGCTAACTCTCTTCCCATGGTTACAAGGGGACGGTTCTTATGCTTTTTCGGGACAGAGGGACGGTTCTGGTGATTCCTCTGGTATTACGGGGACTTTGTCGGAGAATGATGCTTGGGAGTTTTTGACTGAGGCTAGTGAGACTTTGGTTGCCCTTGGTGTGGAGATTCTGTTGCCGGGTTGGTGGCAAGCGATGAAGAATGCTTCGTTGAAGGTGAAGGCTCGGGTGAAGGGTAGTTCGAGTCGGGGGCCTTCGTTTGTTGGTTTGCAGGCGATGTTGGATTATGATTGGCGGTTTTCGATGAATGGGGTTGATTTGTCGGAGGATGAGTTCCAGCAGTTGGTTGAGGAGAAGCGGCGTTTGGTGTTTGTGCGGGGTCGTTGGATTAAGTTGGATCCGCAGTTTATTCGCCAGATTCAGGATTTGATGAAGCAAGCGGAGAAGCAGGGTTTGCAGGTTCGCGATTTGTTGGAGCAGGAGTTGTTGGGAGCTGAGGATTCAGAGGATGGCGATGAGTTGGAGAATCCGAAGGCGTTTGCCCGGATTCAAATTGAGATGAATCGGCAATGGAAGAAGATGATGAAGCAGCTTTCTGATGGCAAGGAGATTCCGGAAGAGCCTGTGCCAGCAGGATTCCACGGGGAACTACGGCCTTATCAACAGTTCGGGATGAGCTGGATGCTGTTTCTGCGGGAAGCTGGGTTCGGGGCCTGTCTCGCTGACGACATGGGCCTAGGGAAAACCATTCAGTTGATTTGCTATTTGTTGGCGGTGAAGGGGCAGGAGGGGCAAGGGGACGGTTCTTGTGTCCCGAGTTCTCAGGCTAGCGGAAAAGGACAG
>CALCRD010000428.1 GCA_937894355.1 uncultured Bacillus sp. | reverse complement strand
TATTAGAACAATTAAAGGCAACCATTCCATTAGGGCATTTAGGAAAGCCTGAGGACATTGCTAATGCCTATCTCTACTTAGCATCGAACGAATCAGATTATGTAAACGGTACGGTTCTCCATGTTGATGGTGGGATTATGATGTAAACCTAAGAAGAAATTCCTTTAGTCAAATTTCAACCTAATATAATAGAGCTGAGAAGCATTGGGATTACTCCTAATGCTTTTTTTATATGGAAATTTCCGCCTTAGGCTTTTTTTGTGAAAGACATTTTACATATTAGTGACCAAATTTTGTTGTGCAAAGCCAACGATATTTCGCTATAATTTTATTAAGGTTAACAAAAAATTAGGTATTGAACAATCTTTTTGAAAAAATTAGTCAAAAGGGAAAAGTTAGTCTAGTTTTAGAGAGGTTGATCTAGAATATGGTAAATGATCCTTTTCGGGCAAGTTTTACTAGTTTAGAAGAAATTGCAGATGTGGTTAGTGAAGCTCTGCATTGTCCCATTACGATTGAAGATGCCAACCATCGTCTTCTTGCCTATAGCACCCATGATGAAAGAACTGATTCTGCAAGAATATCAACCATTATCAGTCGGCGCGTGCCTGAAAAAGTTATCAACAGTCTATGGAAGGAAGGGGTTATCCCTTCACTATTAAACAGTCGTGAGCCTGTACGAGTAAAGACAATGAAAGAGATCGGGCTAGGAAATCGTGTAGCTGTATCAATTTGGAAAAGTAATGAAGTACTTGGCTTTATCTGGGCCTTGGAGATTGATAAATTTTTAGAGGAAAAAGATTTACTGGTACTGAAACGGGCGGCAGAGATAACGAAAAATAAACTATTACAGCAACAATCCCGAAAAAATTCGAAAGAAGAACGTTATCAGGAGTTTTTCTGGAAACTATTAATGAACCATTTCCATTCAAACGAAGACATCATTGAACAATTTCATTCCCTTCAAATTGTACCACCTTCAAAATATGCTATTGTCGTATTTCAATTTTCTCAGAAAATTACCAGAGAGGAAGAGAAACAAATAGCCTATAGTTTACAAACCTTTCAGCAACCGAAAGTATTGCTGCACACTATTGATCACTTGCAGTTAATCGTGTTAATCGCTGTAAACCAGATGGAACAACCTTTGCAAAAGCTGAAAACATTTAGTGAATTATTTATAGACAAAATGAAAGAACGATTTGGGATTAAGTCGATTGTACAAGGTATCAGCGCTGTCCGCGATGATTATCGAAAAATCGAGAAATCTTACCGAGAAGCAGTGACTGTTTTAAAGGTAAAAGAAAAACTTCCGGCTGATGAAAGAGTTATTCATAATTATCATAGTTTAGGAATTTACCAGTATATTGATGTGATTTTAGCTAAAAAGATTAAGGAAGAATATGAAAACTATTCTTTGAAAAAACTTCATGAATATGACCAAAAATACCACAGCAATCTTGTCGAGACTCTAGAAGTTTTCTTAAACAAAGATTGTAATGTAAATGAAGCAGCTAAAGCATTAACGGTTCATACGAATACGATGAATTATCGGCTTAAACGAATAGCAGAAATTGGTGAGGTTAATTTAAAAGATCCTAACCAAAAGATTACCCTGTTTTTAGATTTAAAGCTTGAAAAATTTTTGTAAATAGGTGCCTTAACCCTTGGGAGGTATTTTCCTTAGAACATCCGTAGGAATTTCGGTGGTTTGTGAAATTTAACAAAAATTCATTCTTACTTTCTCTTTTCTAAACAATGAAATTTAAGATTGATTCTTTTATTCTTAAATCACAATGAAACTCACTAAAAATTCAGGGGGGAAGTAAGAATATGATTATTGGTGTACCTAAAGAGATTAAAAACAACGAAAATCGCGTAGCGCTCACTCCAGCAGGCGTCGTTTCATTTATCACGGCAGGACATAAAGTGTTAATGGAGAAAAGCGCCGGTATTGGAAGCGGTTTCTCGGATGAGGATTATCTTGCTGCAGGTGCAGAAATTATTGAACAAGCTGCAGACGTTTGGGGTACCGCCGAGATGATTATGAAGGTAAAGGAACCACTTGAAAGTGAATATTCATTCTTCCGTCCAGGCTTACTATTATTTACTTATCTCCATTTAGCGGCTGAACCTTTGTTAACCAAAGCACTTAAAGAAAAAGGCGTGGTAGCCATTGCTTATGAAACAGTTTCCGTAAATCGAACTCTGCCACTACTTACTCCAATGAGTGAAGTGGCAGGCCGAATGGCAGCACAAATTGGTGCCCAATTCTTGCAAAAAACCAATGGCGGCAAGGGAATTCTGCTTGCAGGTGTTCCTGGAGTAAGTCGTGGGAAAGTGACGATTATTGGTGGTGGTATTGTCGGGACAAATGCAGCTAAAATGGCCATTGGTTTAGGTGCAGATGTTACCATTCTTGACTTAAGTGCTGACCGTTTACGTCAATTAGATGATATTTTTGGCAATCAAGTTAAGACCTTAATGTCAAATCCGTTCAACATAGCAGAAGCTGTTGCTGAGGCGGATTTGTTAATTGGTGCAGTTCTTATCCCAGGAGCAAGAGCTCCGAAACTAGTTAAGGAAGCTATGGTAAAAACGATGAAGCCAGGTTCGGTTATTGTTGATGTAGCGATAGATCAAGGAGGAATTGTCGAAACCTGCGACCATATTACCACACATGACAACCCAACCTTTGAAAAATATGGTGTAGTTCATTATTCTGTTGCAAATATGCCAGGTGCTGTTCCAAGAACATCAACCATGGCCTTAACGAACGCAACTGTTCCGTTTGGATTACAAATTGCTAATAAAGGTTTTGTCAAAGCCATTCAAGATAATCCTTCATTAAAACAAGGCGTAAATGTTCTTAACGGTGAAATTACTTATGAAGCAGTGGCAAAAGATCTTAGCTATGAATATATGACGGTTGAAGATGCTCTTGAAAAAGAACCTGTAGCCGTTCGATAAGACCTAATTAAAATCCCTCAAGGACACCTTCTTGAGGGATTTTTTATCGCAGTGGGCAGAAAAACCTCCTCTAAACGTAAGCGGAAATTTAATTTATAATATTCCTATTTGTTTACTTGGAATTAGAGGGGATAAGTTGTATAATTATAAATAGAATTTTACTTTAAAGGATATATTAACTGGATTGCATTAATTATTGGGGGAGAGAACAATGGGGGAAAATCTTTACGAAAAATTCGGCGGGGAAGAAACAATTGCCAAAGTGGTGGATTATTTATATAACGAGCTAGTACTCAAGGATGAATCTATCAATCAGTTCTATTTACAGACTGATATGGAGAAACAAATCGTTCACCAAACAAAATTTATTAGCATTGCCTTAGGTGGACCTGAGCAATACTCTGGTAAATCAATGTCCAAAGCACATGCGAGTATGAATCTTCAGCCAGACCATTTCAATGCAATTGCTAAACATTTGCATGATGCCTTAGCGCACTTTGGAGTAAATAATGCTGATATTGATCAAGTATTAACAACCGTGTCTTCTTTACAGGCCGAAATACTGTACAAATAGTTTGAAAAACAATGGGATACATTATTAAAAGCGCTTTAGACTTCTAGTCTAGAGCGTTTTTACGTTTATTATTCTAGGGGAAATGTTCAATAGACAAGTAGTTTGGGTTTTAGAAAGGCAAAATAATATCTGGTTGGTTGAAATAGTTTTAGCTTTCGACGTTATAATGAACAAATTTTATTGTAATAGTCATTCGGGAATTCTCGACAATCTGGCAGTTTCTGTAGAATAATCATTGTGATTAAAGCATTGTATTTGATTGACACTCTTGGAAATAGATGTTAATTTATCACTAGGGTTGTTCTTTATACAGAAGTATTTTCACTTTTATCGTAGTGTTAATGTATTTTTTATAAATATAATAATTTGTTTAAGAAAGTGTCATTTTACAGGAGGAAAGAGATGAGCGCAATTACCGGTATTTATCATGTGAATGGAGAAAGAGTACCTCATGAACATGGCAGTCGCATGATGAAGGAATTGCAACAGTTTCCTGCTGATGACGTACAGACTTGGTCTAAAGGGAAAATTTTTCTTGGTTGCCATGCACAGTGGATTACACCCGAATCTATTGGTGAACAGCTCCCATTTTATGATTTGGAAAGTCGAATAGCGATTACTGCGGATGCAATCATTGACAATCGCGAGGAATTATTTGAAAGATTACAAGTTAAGCATCCTGATAGAAAAACAATGACCGATAGCGAACTGATTCTGCGCGCCTATTTGAAATGGGAAGAGGATTCACCTAAGTTTTTAGTTGGTGATTTTTCCTATATGATTTGGGATGAAAAGAAGGATAAATTGTTTGGTGCTAGGGATTTTTCGGGGGCAAGAACGCTCTATTTTTTCCAAGATAGAAGTAGGTTTGCCTTTAGTACCACTATAAAACCTTTACTAGCTTTACCTTATATAAAAAATAAGCTAAACGAACAGTGGTTAGCAGAATTTCTAGCTATACCTGTGAATTTTGAATCAGTCGATCCGTCTTCTACTGTTTATGACGATATTAACCAAGTTCCACCTTCAAATTCTATCACTGTGGTAAATGGTCAGGCTAAATTCACAAGGTATTGCAGCTTTGGACAGGAAGAAAAGCTGAAGCTTAAATCAAACGAAGAGTATGAAGAAGCATTTCAAGACGTATTTCAGACAGCTGTGACATCCCGTTTACGGACTCATCGTCAAGTTGGTGCGCATTTGAGTGGTGGGCTAGATTCAGGAACAGTTGCTAGCTTTGCAGCAAGGAATTTAAGCTATGAAAAGAAGAAATTACATACATTTAGTTATGTACCGGTCGATGATTTTGTTGATTGGACACATAAAAGTAGAATTGCCAATGAAAGAACTGGGATTGAAGCTACTATAAACCATGTTGGAAATATTGAAGCGAATTTTTTGGATTTTAACGGGAGAAGCCCATATTCGGAAATAGACGACTGGCTTAATACATTAGAGATGCCCTATAAATTTTTCGAGAATACATTTTGGCTAAAGGGCTTTTACGAGGAGGCCAATAAAAGAGGAATCGGAGTTTTGTTAAACGGGCAAAGGGGTAATTGGACCATTTCTTGGGGACCAGTGCTGGATTATTATGCCAATCTCCTAAAAAGAATGAATTTAATCCGTCTTTACCAAGAATTAAATAGTTACAGTAAAAGAATTGGGGTAGCCAAGTCAAGAATAATGCCACAGGTTCGAAAAAAGGCATTTCCTTCTATTTATCGATTACTTGACAGAAGTGAACCATTTCAGTTTCCAATGATTATCAATCCTGAATTTGCAGCTCGGACAGGAGTTTTTAGCAAACTTCAAGACCACGGGATTGATATTACAGCTTCTTATATGCCGAGTGCATATGAAGTGAGGAATCGTCAGTTTCAACAATTATATTATTGGAATACTACAGGTACATATGGTTCAAAGTTATCATTACGTTACGCATTATCAGACAGAGATCCAACCAATGATTTGCGGGTTATTCGCTTTAGTTTATCTGTTCCTGAAGAACAATTTGTTTGTAATGGTTGGGATCGTGCACTTATTAGAAGGTCAACAAAAGATTTTCTACCAGATGAAATAAGGTTAAATCAGACTACTAGAGGTGTTCAGGGAGCAGACGGGGTTCATAGAATGGTAGCTAACTGGGAAACGTTTATTGAGGAGCTTCATCAAATGTGTAAGGATCCTAGAGTTGCTCAATACCTAGATATTAATCTCCTAAAAACAGCCATTCTTACTATTAAAGATGAACCTCGACCGGAATATGCATTTGATTTTAATTTTAGGATATTAATGCGCAGTTTAATCGTTTATAGATTTATCAAAACTATTTAATTGAAGGGAGGTGAAAAGTATGAAAAAACAATGGCAAACACCAGAACTAGAAGTTTTAAACGTTAGTATGACAATGGCGGGACCTGGGATTAGCACACCTGATGCTGTTCAACCTGATGTTGATGAAGTGGTTAACTATAGCTAATGGACGGAGCCTTTTCAATTGGGCTAAGGTAGAGTGCTCTTATACTGTTTAACATGTATAAGGGCACTATTAAATCAAATTGCTCAATAGCTTGGAGTGAAATAAGTGATTATTAAGACTCGAAAGAAATATGTCTATCAGGCTTTTGGATTAGATATTCAAAGTGAAATCCCTTTAAATGAACTAACCTTAAATGTTGAGAGTAGAGAGCCGGAATTATTCATCATACTTGAAGATTTAACTAAGTTATGGATGCAACAGGAAACGCAAACGGGTAAATTTTCCGTTGGAAAAGATATGGTCATGTTCCAGATCCCAAATACAGCTACATTTTGTATAAAGGAAGGAAAGTGGATTATTGTTTCGCCAATGGAGAACGCTGAGTTTGATAAAATCCACCTTTATGTGTTAGGCACTTGTATGGGTATTCTGTTAATGCAAAAGAGAGTGATGACATTACATGGAAGTGCAATTGCTATTAATGGAAAGGCCTATGCCATTATCGGCGATTCAGGTGCAGGCAAATCAACCCTCGCAAGGGCTTTCTTAAAACAAGGCTATAAACTGCTAAGTGATGATTTAATTCCGCTAGAAATCTCCGATTCAGGCATTCCACTTGTTCACCCATCCTATCCACAACAAAAGCTTTGGCAAGAAAGTTTACAAGAATTTGGCATGGAGACGACAAAGTATCGGCCATTATTCGATAGAGAGACTAAATATGCTATCCCCGCCAACTCTAGTTTTCTAAATGAAGCATTACCATTGGCAGGGGTGTTTGAATTAGTCAAAACTGAAAATAAGGATATTGAACTTAAACCGATAGAATCCCTTGAACGCTTTCGTACCATCTATAATCACACATTTCGGCGTAGCTTAATTCCTCGGCTTGGGTTAATAGAATGGCATTTTAGGGAATCTGTAAAGCTTTTAAAACAGGCCGATTTATATCAGTTGCAGAGACCTGATTCAGTTTTTACCGCAAATGATTTAATGACGAGAATAATGAACTTGATTACCGAGGAGGAAAGATGATGCTGTTATCGAAAAAAATTTCAGGGGCCACAAGAATTGCCCAAACTCCAGGAAACCTAGTTAGTGATATGGATGGAGAAAAAGTCATGCTAAATATTACAAATGGAAAATATTACAATCTTGGGAAACAAGGTGGCGTCATTTGGGCTTTTATCAAGTATCCCATAGCAATTGATTCTTTAATCGAATACTTGCTGAATGAATATGAAATTGACAGAAGTCAATGTGAGCAGCAGGTTTTGGGTTTTATTCATTCCTTATATAAAGAAGGATTGATACAAATCGACTGAGTAGAAGTGGAGGAGGAGTGGAGGAGGAGTGGAAATGGGGATTTGGCGGAAGATGAAGTCCTTTGCCATCCTTGGAGGAGAAAAAAGGAAGTTGCTTATGGAAGCAGCCCTTTATCTGGCCTGGGCTCGATTTTTAAAAATCATTCCTTTTCAAAAACTTGCACCTTCATTGGGAATACCAATGGAGGAAACGACCAAAGTGGTTAATTTGAAAGAACGAGAAATAGCAAGTTCAATCTCTGATGTTCTCTATCTGATGAGCCGTTATACTTTTTGGGAGAGTGAATGCCTAGTTAAAGCAATAGCTGGAATGAAAATGCTAAAACGACGTGGAATTGCTAGTACGATTTATTTTGGAACAGCCAAGGATGAATCGGGAAAAATGACCGCCCATGCTTGGCTACGAAGTGGTTCCTATTATGTTACGGGAACTGAGGGAATGGAGAGATTTACAGTAGTCGGCAAATTCGCCAATCGGATTTGCGAAAATAATATTAGAGGGAAAAATTATGAAAAGTAATCAAATAAAAGACAATAAATCCTTTTCTAGGGAATTGCAATTATTACTTCTTATCTTAACTTTGAAAAATGAGGATGAAACGATCCTTTCCAATATAGTGGTGCAATTTGTCGATGTGGATTGGCATGAATTTGTCCAACTTTCAATCCATCACCGCGTTTTTCCTGTTATTTACAAAAAGCTGCAAATCTTAAAACAAGATAGTATACCAGCCCAAGCAGTAACTAGGCTACGTTCTGAATACCAGAAAAACGTATTTCGCATGCTTCAGCTTAGCGGAGAAACCGAACAACTAGCCAAAATATTTACTTCGAGAAAAATAAGGACACTCTTTTTAAAAGGTCCCGTACTAGCTACGCATCTTTATGGTGAAATATCGCTACGAACTTCATCAGACTTGGATATCCTGATTCCGATACATGATTTAGAAAGGGCTGAACAGCTACTAGAATCACTTGGCTATCAAAAGGACGATTATATTGTATCAGTATTAAATGATTGGAAATGGCGACATCATCATATTACATTTTTCCATCCTCAGAAAAAAATTAAAGTAGAAATTCATTGGCGGTTAAATCCTGGACCTGCAAGGGAACCTAGTTTCGAAGCGTTATGGAAAAGAAAGAGCTTAAGTTCCAATTTAAACAATAATCCAGTTTATATGTTAGGGAATGAGGATTTGTTTTTATTTCTAGTTTCTCATGGTGCACGTCACGGTTGGTCAAGATTACGGTGGTTGTATGATATCCACATCCTTTTGACAAAGGATATCGATTGGAAGGCGGAAAGGAAACTGCTTCGCCACTATGGTTACTCCTATTTTGGTGGGCAAGCCATAAACCTATGTAAACGATTGTTAAATACGAAAATCCCTAATGAGATCAAATCACTATCGGATAGAAAAAGGTCTAATCGATTAGCGGAAAGTGCCTTATTTTACATAAGAAATATAGTGAATTTACATTCTGAACCTCTTCCAAAAGAAGTAGCTAGTTATCACAAAAAGCATTTGTTCTTATTAATGTCAAGCGAGCAAAAGCTGCTATATATAGCAAGTTTTTTGTTTCCTTACCCGGAAGATGCTCGAATTTTACCAATGCCAAAATTTCTCCATTTTTTATATTTTCCGCTACGGCCATTTTTATGGGCTTGGAGAAGAACAAAGAGGCAGCCAATAAATTAGGGGGAAGACGATATGCAAGCATTCCTGTATTATGTCAAACGATTTTTTTCCTACTCGGGGCGAGTACTCCATTGGAATATAGTAGGAATGGGTTTGATGAGCTTTGTTGAGGGGTTTGGAATTTTTTTATTAATCCCGATGCTGGCTGCCAGCGGAATGGTAGAAATGGAACTAGGCGGAACACAAATCAAGCGCTTTTTAGAATTTATGAACACGCTTCAGATTAATTTGAATTTACCGCTGATTCTAACGGTTTTTGTTTTATTGGTACTTTTTCAGAATATAATCGATAAACAAATGATGCTCAGAAACGCCAAAATTACCCAAGGATTCATTGGGCAAATAAGAAAGGAGGCCAATCAAAATCTTCTATTTGCAGATTGGGATTTTTATTTAAATCGGAGAAAATCTGACTTAATAAATATATTAACAATTGAACTAGCTAGAGTGGCGGGTGGAATTAATCAATTTGTGCTGCTATTATCCTCCCTAATCTTTTTAATTATTCAAGTCATGATTGCCCTTTTAATATCAGTTAAAATGACTCTTTTCGTGTTATTAAGTGGTCTCGTGTTAGCATTATTTTCAAGGAAATATATTAAACAATCGAAAACATTGGGTAAAAAAACCTCTGTGATAGCACAGGAATATTTAGCGGGAATAACCGACCAATTGAATGGGATGAAGGAAATAAAAAGTAATACTTTAGAGTCCTCGAGAATAAACTGGCTCAATGGAGTAGTACAAGGCATGTTTATGGAACAAATTGAATACATAAAATTGCGAACGGCTTCGCAAATATTCTATAAAATGTCATCTACTATCTTAATAGCCTTATTTATTTATTTTTCAGTGACTATATTTAACTCGCAACCAGCTCAATTTCTGCTAATTTTAGTTCTCTTTTCAAGGTTATGGCCAAGAGTAACGGCACTTCAGTCTAGTTTAGAACAATTAGCTTCCACGCTGCCGGCTTTCAAAGCTTTATTAGATTTACAAACTGAAAGTATGCAAGCTCAAGAAATAGCTAGTAAGAAATCATACGCTGAAACGAACCAGTTAATCGTTGAAAAAGGTATAGAATGTAAAAATGTTTCTTTTAGATACAATAAAAATGAATTCATTTATGCAGTTAAGGATATAAATTTTACTATTCCTGCTAATAAAATGACGGCAATCGTAGGAAGCTCAGGAGCCGGGAAGAGTACTTTAGTAGATATTATTATGGGTTTAAATCAACCGGAACAAGGTGGGGTATTTATTGATGATACTCCGGTTTCAGATAATAATTTGCTTTCTTTTAGACGGGGAATCAGTTACGTACCCCAAGATCCTTTTCTTTTTAATGTAAGTGTGAAAGACAACCTGCAGATGGGTGAATCCCATTTTGCCGAAGAAGACATTTGGAATGCTCTTGAAAAAGCTAACGCAGATTTGTTTGTCAAGAGACTCCCTCAAGGGCTAAATACTGTGGTTGGCGATCGGGGAATCAGGTTATCTGGTGGAGAACGTCAACGTTTAGTATTAGCGCGGGCATTGTTAAGAAGGCCTTCGATTCTTGTTTTAGATGAAGCAACAAGCGCTTTAGATGCAGAAAACGAAACAAGAATCCAAGAAGTATTAGAAAATCTTAAGAATTCGATGACGATCATTGTCATTGCCCATCGATTGTCCACCATCCGAAACGCCGATCAAATGATTGTGTTAAATCAAGGTAAAATCATTCAAGAAGGAAGCTATACCCAACTAGCTAACGAAGAAGGTCTGTTTCAGACCCTACTCAAGAAACAATTAGTGTATCCGTTTAAAAAGTCCTCTGTTCCTATAAATTGATATAAGATGGTAAAAATTACATATTTTAGGTTGACTCATTCTGTATAAAGAACTATTATTAATATAATGGTAGTGTTAAATAGCTCCTTATTAACTGATTTTGGAACTATATTACCCTATTAATAACGATTACTAGTAGATTTATCAGTATCATTGTGTTATATCATTCTTTATTTAGAACAGAAAGTACTAAGGAATACGCTAAAAGATGTTGGAAAAGGTGGTTCTATGAGGGTAAACACGACAAACTATCCACAAAAACAAGTAGCAAAGGAAATCAATTTAAAAGAACTTTATAGGGTCATCAAAGAAAGACTTTGGATTGTGTTATTGATTACATTACTGGCCACTTGTGCAGGTATGATTAAGAGTGTCTTTTTTACCACACCCCTGTACGAATCTTCAACGAGAATCATTATTGATGCCGATTCTGATTATCGTAATACTCTTCAAGTGATAATAGAGGATTCAGTAGTTTTAGAAAAGGTCATAAAAAAGCTGGATATTGAAACATCTCCTGAATCATTAGCTGGACAAATAAATGTCGCCAGTATGAATAATTCTCAAGTCGTAAGTATTTCAGTCTTTGATACGAATCCTGTACAGGCCTCGAAAATTGCCAATACAACAGCTGAGGTTTTTAAAGAGGAAATTCCTAACATTATTGGGTTTGATGGGGTCCACTTTTTATCGAAAGCAAAAGTAAATCCATACCCAATAAATGAGGATCAGAGCCGGACCATTACTATTGCATTTGTTCTAGGTTTAATATTTGGAATAGGATTGGCCTTATTACTTGATTCTCTAGATGATTCAATAAAGTCGGAAGACGATGTTGAGGAGTTATTAGGACTTCCTGTCGTTGGGGTGGTGTCAAAAATGACTAAGAGGAATAGCAGAAAAATGAATCGCTCACTGAGGGAAATAGAGTAAAGGGATGAGAAAATGAAATTAACGAAGAGAAAACTTATAGCTAGGAATAATAGAAATTTAATCGTAGATTCTCATCCGGATTCACTAATTGCTGAGCAGTTCCAAACGATTCAGTCGAATATTAGCTTATTAACGCCAGATGAGGGAAATCAGGTTCTTCTAATCACATCACCACTTAAGGAAGAAGGAAAGACAACGACGGCGGTCAATCTGGCCATTACCCTGGCATCACAAAAGAGAAAAGTCCTGTTGATTGATAGTAATCTAAGAAAACCAAGTACCCATATGATTTTTAAAATCCCAAATAAAGTTGGATTAACGAACGTTTTATTAGGAAAATCAAGTCTAAAAGAAGCAGTAACTCAGACAGAAATTAGTAAGTTAGAAGTACTTCCTAGTGGACCTACGCCTGTTAATCCGGTTGAATTACTAAATTCCAAAGGAATGTCTGAATTATTAACGAACGCTAGACAGATTTATGAAATTGTTGTTATCGACTCACCTTCTGTTTTGGAAGTGACCGATGCCAAACTTATAGCTAATCATTGTGATGGAGTGATCCTTGTGGTTAATCGAGGGAAAACCCAACTGGAAAATGCTAGGGAAGCACGGAAGAAATTAGAATTCGCTAAAGCTAAGATTATTGGCGTTATTTTAAATAAGTAGAAAAGAAAAGCTGAAAAACCAAGGGTACCCATTGCTGAGCTCTTTTTTACTTTATTTGTTCTCAATATAGAATAAATAATATTTTATAAAGAATATTGTTACTATCTGGTGATGTCTCTTTACCATTATCAAGTGAGGCACTCGGTCATGTTGTGGGTGGAGACACCTTAGACGCAAGTCGTCGAAAGTGTGATGTGAGGGGGGGTTAAATGCCCTATTATTCTATAAAACTTTTAATTATGGGTTTTGTTTTTAGAACCCATAATTAAGAGTTTTACTGCAAAAGCTCTGTTAATTGTGGAAGTCGATTTTGAAAATTTTAACACAATAATTATAAGGTGGGAGAGTATGACATATAAACAAAGATTACCATTATTTTTTTTCGTCGACTCTTGTATTGTAGTGATGGCAATCTTTTTGGGAAGGTTTTTAGTAAATGCGACATTTGATGTAATCACCCTACCCATAGTAGTGAGTTCATTAGCAATCTTCGCAAGCCATCATTTGTTGGCAATAATATACAAACTTTACAAAAAGGCTTGGGATTATGCTAGCATTGGCGAATTATTAATTATTTTTAAAGTGGTTTCGATTGCAATTTTAACCGCAGCAATCGTACAACAACTTATGGTACAAGAAATTTTTTATCGATTATTAGCTGTTACTTGGTCATTACATATTTTGTTATTAGGCGGCTCTCGCTTCTTTTGGCGTGTGGTTCGAGATTCATTGATCAATAGAAAAACGCAGAATAATAGAACGCTCATCATAGGGGCAGGCTCTGCGGGAACAATGGTCGCTAGGCAATTATTGAAAAGAAATGAGGCTGCATTATTACCAGTTGCATTTATTGATGATAATCCAAAAAAACATGGTTTGGAGATTCTTGGGTTAATCGTTGTTGGTGGAACCGAAACAATTGAAGACACAGTCCAAAACATGAACATTCAAAATATCATCATCGCCATTCCTTCACTTAATCGGAATGAGCTAAATACAATTTTTCTAGAATGTGCTAAGACAAAGGCCAAAACACAAATTATGCCCATGCTTGAGGATTTAGTAACAGGTAGAATTTCAGTGAATCAATTTCGCGATGTCCAAGTAGAAGACCTTTTAGGTCGGGAACCTGTAGAACTCGATATTGATGGTATATCTGACTCGATTTGTAATAAGGTTGTGTTAGTTACTGGAGCAGGGGGTTCTATTGGCTCTGAGATTTGTAGGCAAATTTTCCAATTCTCTCCAAAGAGACTAATTTTATTAGGCCATGGCGAGAACAGTATTTATTCAATTGAAATGGAATTGAAAGAATATGGACAGACACAAGTGGATATTGTTACAGAGATCGCTGAAATCCAAGATGCTAAAAAAATGATGGCTGTGATGGACACCTATCATCCAGATGTGGTCTATCATGCTGCTGCTCATAAACATGTACCGTTGATGGAACGAAATCCTGAGGAAGCAATAAAAAACAATGTGATTGGAACGTTGAATGTTGCTCGAGCAGCAAGTTGGCATGATGTAAAAACATTTGTGATGATTTCGACGGATAAAGCAGTTAATCCTACCAGTGTAATGGGGTCATCGAAACGTCTGGCTGAAATGATTATTCAACACATGGACAGGAACAGTAAAACAAAATTTGTTACGGTTCGGTTTGGGAACGTTTTAGGGAGTAGAGGAAGTGTTATTCCACTATTCAAAAGACAAATTGAAAAAGGCGGACCCGTTACGGTCACTCATCCTGAAATGGTCCGTTATTTTATGACCATTCCTGAAGCTTCAAGACTAGTTATTCAAGCCGGGACACTGGCAATTGGTGGCGAAATTTTTGTATTAGATATGGGTGAACCGGTTAAAATTGTAGATTTGGCAAAAAACTTAATCAAGCTATCGGGGAATAACATTGAAGAAATTGGAATAGAATTTACTGGAATCCGACCTGGAGAAAAATTATTTGAAGAACTGCTGAAGGCTGATGAGGTTCACGACAAACAAGTATATCCGAAGATTTATATTGGCAAAACCTCCAATCTGTTTGTCCAAGAAATTGAAGCATTAACTTCGAATTATTCTAATTTGGACAAAGGAAAGTTGCGGGAAATTCTGTTGGATATAGCAAATAACAAGATTGAACCTCAACCCCAACCCCAATCTATCATGACAAGCTAAAAGGAGTGACATTATTTGAAAGTAAGAAAAGCGATTATACCAGCGGCAGGTCTTGGAACAAGATTTCTCCCAGCTACAAAAGCAATGCCTAAAGAAATGCTTCCAATCGTCGACAAACCGACAATCCAGTATATTGTAGAGGAAGCAATTGAATCAGGTATTGAAGACATCATTATTGTTACCGGGAAAGGCAAAAGAGCGATTGAAGACCACTTTGACCACTCTTTTGAGTTAGAGCAAAATCTTTATGAGAAAGGGAAATTTGCCTTACTGGATGAAGTGCAGAAGTCATCAAAGCTTGTTGATATCCATTATATTCGGCAAAAAGAACCCAAAGGATTAGGTCATGCGATATGGTGTGCTCGAAAATTTATTGGAAACGAACCTTTCGCAGTGTTATTAGGAGATGACATTGTAAAGGCTGAAACACCATGTTTGAAGCAATTAATTGACCAATATGAACGATATCATGCATCAATTTTAGGGGTTCAAACAGTAAGTGATGATGAGGTTTCTAGGTATGGAATTGTTAATGGGAAATTAATTGACGACAGTTTTTATCGAGTAAGGGGATTGGTGGAAAAGCCAACACAGGCAGAGGCACCTTCGAATCTGGCGATATTAGGGAGATATATTCTAAATCCGCGAATTTTTTCAATATTACATGAATTAACACCTGGCGCTGGTGGGGAAATCCAACTTACAGATGCGATAGCTCAACTAAATAAGTATGAAGCTGTATTTGCTTATGAATTCGAAGGTGTACGATATGATGTCGGTGAAAAAATGGGTTTTATTCAAACGACAATTGAATTTGCCCTGCAACGTGAGGATTTGAGGAACAACTTATTAGAATATCTTTCTTCAGTTGTGAGCAAAGAGTTGATTAAATAGTTTACGGATGGATGATGAATATGCGGAAAAAAGTGCTGTTTTGTGCAACAGTTGATTATCATTTTCAAGCTTTTCATTTACCTTATATGAAATGGTTTAAAGAACATGGCTGGGAGGTTCATGTCGCTGCAAGTGGCGATATGAACCTCCCTTTTATTGAAGAAAAATATAATATTCCGATTCAAAGGTCGCCTTTTAACAAAAAGAATCTTGATGCTTACAAACAATTGAAAGCGTTAATTGATCAAAAGAAATATGACATTATACACTGCCATACTCCGATGGGTGGAGTGCTGGCTCGGCTGGCGGCATTAGCGGCCAGAAAAAATGGGACCAAGGTCATTTACACGGCACATGGATTTCATTTTTGTAAGGGGGCACCGCTTTTCAACTGGATCATTTATTATCCGATTGAGAAAGTACTTTCTCGCTTTACTGATTGCTTAATCACAATCAATCAAGAGGATTATCAGTTTGCTATCCAGAATGGCTTTAAGGCCGACACAATCAAACATGTGCATGGCGTAGGGGTCAATACAGAAATTTTTAAGCCTGTGAGCATCAAAGAAAAGGAAGCGTTGAAAGAAAAAAACAATTATCAGCCTAAGGACTTTTTATTGTTCTATGCAGCAGAATTTAATAAGAATAAAAATCAAAAATTATTAATTGAAGCGTTAGCGTTAATCAAAAATGATATTCCCCATATGCGGCTTTTGTTGGCTGGAGAAGGTCCTTTATTAGCGGAATGTAAGGAGTTTGCTTCTAAATTAGGCGTGGCTGAAATGGTGGACTTTCTAGGATTTCGTAAGGATATAAAAAATCTGTTAAACATGAGTGATCTTGCCGTTGCATCCAGCTTAAGAGAAGGTCTTCCTGTCAACATCATGGAGGCGATGGCTTGTGGATTGCCGGTTGTTGCCAGTGAAAATCGGGGGCATAGGGAGTTAGTA
>CALCRD010000427.1 GCA_937894355.1 uncultured Bacillus sp. | reverse complement strand
ATATTGTAAAGAAGTATGAGCTTTATCTACTTGTATATTTTGGTAGTTATATGACCGAGTTTTACCATGCTGAAAGTGATATTGATATAGCTTTTTTAGCAAAGAAGCCCTTAAGCAGTAAAGAGAAGGTTAGCTTGTTTGAAGATTTAATTATCTATCACCGGAAGAGCGAGATTGATCTAGTCGACTTGCAAACAGCAGATCCTATCCTACGCTATGAAATTGGGTCCAAAGGAAGACTAATTTATGAGGCAGAAGAAGGTCTATTTGAGCGTTATTCGCTATATTACCTAAAGCGGATCTACGAGTTAAAACCAATTATTCAAGAAGAGATGAACGCGCTAAAGCAAGCAGTGAGGGATGTGATAGACAATGCTTGATAATATAGTAATTTGTCGCAAGTTAGCTGTATTAATTTCCTACTACAAAGAGCTTCAAGAACTAACAGGGAATCTTACCCTTGATGAGTACTTAAATACTTTACAGGCAAAAAGGGCTATCGAGCGCGAAATTCAGCTAATCGTAGAGTGTGCAACCGATATCAATAACATGATCCTAAAAAAACTAAAACAAGGGCCATCTCAAGACTATTTTAATTCCTTTATTAATCTAGCGGAGAATAATATAATACCAATGGATTTTGCGCTTATCATTGCACCATCCACTGGGCTTAGAAATATTTTAGTTCATGAGTATCAACAGGTTGACGACAAGATTGTTTATCACTCAATTACTAAGGTGCTAAATTCTTATAGAGAATATATTAAATTGATATCTGACTACTTAGATTGTGGAGTTTAGTAAGGTTACCCGGTAGTAGTTATCAATGCCTGATCTAGTGAGTAGCCTAATAATTTTAGATACTTTGGCAAAGCTTGAAATTAAATTGAAGATAATTTGACTTCACCCACGACTAAATTCGTGGGTTTTTGTTTTGAAAATCAACTATCAATGCTTAGGGGGTAAGGGGTTTCTGCTAACTTTATAAAGACTTTTTAGCATATACTAATTAACTGGTGCACGAGCAGCTTGACAGAAAAGAGCTTGTTTGAGTGTATGGGCTCCATAACATAAAGCGCATCAAAAATTAAGGCGATTTTTGAAAAAAATAGTCATACATAAAAAAGTGAAGCCTATTGACGAGGTTAATGGTATGATTTGCCGAAAGTTATCTACATTGATGATCTACTAAAAAGTAAATCAAACTGCACGCAAAACTGTAAACGATTAAACTAAGGAGGAGCACATATGAATAATTCTCTATCTACCCCCTGGGAAGAACGTTTTGGTTGGTTTTGGTATGGAGCTGATGTTATTTATAATTGGGAAGAAAAAGACTTCTTAAATGCTGCCAAGAACTTCTATGATGCAGGTAATACAACTGCCATACTATTTGGAACCCATTTTAGATTCTCTTACTGGGCCTATTGGAACGAGATAGAGGATACTATAGCTAAGATTACCAAGGCTTTTCACGCCTATGGCATAAAAGTCATCGAACACCATAGCACTCATTTAACTTATAGGATAGATAGTGATGTTAATAAGAAATCTTATTTATCAAGTAGTTTTGCAGATAATGGTTTTAAAGACTTTTTAGAAACATCCCAAGCTAACCCAATTTTAGGTGGCGCGCATATGGATGATTTCGGTCAAATTGACGGTAGCACCGGAAAAATTGGTCTTAGTTCCTATATACACACAGAAGGAAAGGATGTTCGCTGGGTTTTCAAACATTATGGTGGTAATGCTCATTGCTTTAACCATCCATCATTCTTCAAAGCATATACAGAACACTTAGAGAGAATTATCCAAAAAGCTAATATTGATGGTATCATGAATGACGATGTTCAGTGGTTTGGTGGTGGTAATTCCTGCTCATGCCATTACTGCCGCGAATTGTTTTATCAAGAAACAGGCTATCATCTCCCCAAGCCAGAAAACTGGCCCTCCTTCTACGAAAATTATGATGATCCCGCTTATGTCGCCTGGAAACGCTTCAAGAAGAAAAGTAGCGGTGACTTTCATAGAAAATTAGATGCCTTTTACAAAGAACTTGATTTCCACCCCTTAAGACCAGCCTATTGTGCCGAAGTACTCCCGTTTGATACTACTTGCTATGGCTTTGAGAGTGCCAGTGAGTTATGGGATTACATTTTTCAGGAGTGTTGTGGCATCATTAAGTATTCATATCTTTGCTTTGCTATTGAAGCTGTACATCGCTTTGCTCTAGCAAAGAGGAAAGGTGTTCCCTCTATGGCACTTTTCTACCCAGCAACTCAGGACAGCACCTATGCAGCTTGGGCACTTTCTAGATCTTGGGGTCAGCTTTATACAGGAACGATGCATTCTAATACTCTGTCGGATAAACCCTATAGAACCTTTGAAAAACAACATACTGCCTTATATAATAATCCTGAAAAAATTAGTGATTTGGCTTTTTACTTTTCCGAAATGACCAGAGATTACACTTCTCCTAATGCACCACAAAAATACATGAAACCATTCATGTCCTATATGGAGGCAGCTTATGTTTCGGGATTATTAAGTGATATGGTATTTCCCAGCGACACCATCGAAGAATTGTGTAAGCATCAGGTCATTGTTGTACCTTCTATAATAATGGTTGGCGACGATGAGCTCGAAAAACTTGCTCAATATGTCCGCAGAGGCGGTAAGCTGATAATAATTGGCGAATTTGGCACAAAAAAACCAGATATTCAGATACGTACTGCAAATGAAGCAGTTTCAGCCCTTGGAGTATCTGCAAGAATAGGCAAAGAAATGTATAATGGAACAGCGCAAATAAACTATCATGGTGAGTCCTACAATTTTAACAAGGTAACCTCAAATGCTTCCATCACCCCGAATGGAGCAGAGCCTATATTAGTTGGTGAAAATGGTGAGATATTAGGTGTAACCGAGAAAATAGAGCAAGGAGAAGTTATTTTGTTACCATGTGATATCGGCGACAACGATTTTCAGCCTGCCATTTGGCCCCAAGCAAAGGAAACAGATGCTTGTGCCTCAATGCTGCCAAGCTTGAGAGAAAATGGTGGGAAGTTATTATCGCTCCTTGTAGATTACAAGCATCTGTCTATAGGTGCAGACAAGGATGTTATGGGCACCCTTTATAGGGTAAAAGGTGATTATGTAGTTCATCTAGTTAACACTAAGGATATGCTTCCAGAAGAAGACTGTAAGGTTTTAAAAACCGATAAAATTGAACAATTTACAGAAGACGCTGAGAAATTAGGAGCATTCCCTGTGACTATCAATTTGCCCAAAGAAAATGAGGTAAAAGAAGTTGAATTGTATTCACCAGAATTTGTAGGAGAAAAAACACCAGATTACAAAATAGACGGTGAGAAGTTGTTAATAAATATCCCTGAGAACTTATTTGCTGGCTATTTACTCATTGATGTTGTAATTAAAAGCGATGATAATCATGATTAATAGCAGAAGTATAGATTCGAAAGTTATAACTAATAAAAAAGAGCAAAAGGCTAGATATACACTAACAAACTCTAAGGAGCTCCTACGCTTAGCAAACACTATTATGAGTATTTTCGTTAAACCTTATCTACATCACTAGATAAGGTTTAATGTCATAAATCTAAACAGAAAGAAGATGCGAGGTATGAAATACAATAACACTTGGGATTTAGAGGCAATTATCCCAGGAGGAACAAAATCACCTGAACTTCAGACAAAGCTAAAAAGTGTAAAAGAAGGTATTGAGGAATATAAAAGACTCATTCAGGAATGGAACTCTTTAGAAGAAAAATCAGCTGAGCCTTTAAAACAAATCCTAGCAAAACAAGAAGCCATTGAAAAAGGGTTAGGACAAGGTCAAGTTTTTGTACAAATGTGGCATGATGCTTTTATGAACGACGAATATGCCAATGTCGTTATGGGACAGGTAATGGATTTAGCGGCTGAATTAGAGAATTGTTCCACTACTTTTATGAAAAAACTAGTTTTGATACCTGAAGAAACCTGGAACGATCTCTTAAAGGATCCCAAGTTAAACGAAGTCGCTTTTTCCTTGCATGAGATCCGTGATCAAGGTAAGCGTTTGTTATCCGAGGAAGAAGAAAAAATTATTAACGATTTAAATAAAGATGGTCTGGCAGCATGGAGCCAAATCTACGATACTGTTGTTTCCATTATGAACATTCCTTTTACTGATAAAGATGGTAAAACAATGCAGTATTCTGTCGGTCAAGCGATGAACCGGATGTATGATGATCCAGATCCCCTTGTACGTAAACAGCTTTTTGAGAATTGGGAAGCGGCCTGGTCGAAATTTGCACCTATTTTTGCTGATATCTTGAATCACCTCGATGGCTACCGGATTACCTTGCAAAAAGCTCATAACCGTGAACATTTCTTAGATGAGCCATTAGAGTATAATCGGATGTCCCAAGAAACACTTGAGGCAATGTGGCAGGCGATTGGGGCTCGCAAAGGATCCTTTGTTAAGTATTTGAATCAAAAAGCCAAGCTTCTAGGTATGGAAAAATTGGGCTGGCAGGATGTTGAGGCTCCGATTGCGTTAGGGAATGCCAAAGCAGCTCACTTTACCTATGATGAAGCCTGTGATTTTGTAATTGATAATTTTGCCACCTTCGGGCCAAAGCTAGCTGCTTTTGCTAAACACGCGCTAGAGAATCGTTGGATAGAAGCAGAAGATCGCCCCAATAAAAGGCCAGGCGGTTATTGCACTATGCTACCTGAATTCAAAGAGTCACGAATTTTCATGACTTTTATGGGTTCTTCAGGTGGCGTAAGTACTTTAGCACATGAATTAGGTCATGCTTTTCATAGTAATGTAATGAGGGATTTACCTGTATTAAACCAAGGGTATGCCATGAATGTGGCAGAAACTGCCAGTACCTTTGCTGAGACTATTGTTGGTAATGCAACGGTAAACAACGCCAAAACAAAAGAAGAAAAAATAATGTTATTGGATTCTAAGATGCAAAATGCAATCGCTATGTTTATGAATATTCATGCTCGCTTTATCTTTGAAAAATCCTTCTACGAAGAACGTACTAAAGGTGTTGTCTCAGAACAAAGAATTAACGAATTAATGTTAAATGCTCAAAAAGAAGCTTATGTTGATTCTCTAGCAAATTACCATCCAAGTTTCTGGTGCAGCAAATTGCATTTCTATATTGATGAAGTACCGTTTTATAATTTCCCCTATACATTTGGCTTTTTGTTCGCCTTAGGTATTTATGCTGAATATGTAAAGAACCCTGAAGGCTTTGAGGATAAATACATTGCCTTATTACGTGATACAGGTTCGATGAAGGTGGAAGAATTAGCAATGAAGCATTTAAATGTAGACATTACTAAGCAAGAATTTTGGGAAGCTGGCATTATCTTGATGGAAAAGGATGTAGAAGAGTTTATCTCTCTAACTAATGAACTCACAAAATAATTAACTTCTGCTTTCAATAACATCCTATTCAAGTTAGATGTTAATCAAGGTAACAGAGTTAATTCTTATATTTAAAATGCAGTCTCGGAGATCTATCTTCGAGACTGCATTTTTTAGTAAGTGGAACTACAACTTTTTGGGAGGCATCTAGAATGGTATTTCAGCATTAAAGTTTACGAAGCAGCTTCTCTAATAAAAGACTGAGTTTTTAAGACAGTTTAAAAGATTACTGCAGCCGATACTGCTTGTTTAAAATAAATTAAACGTCACAATTTATTTATCAACCATGATTTTAGAGCGTTTTAAAAATGTCGGACTCCAAAAGAAACGTTAAACAAAATGGATATATTCTTTTTAATAAATAAGAGACAATGAAAGTACCCACTCCCTAGATAGAGAGTGGGTAAAAAGAGGGTAGTACCTCTTTAAATCTAATAACTTCATTATGTGTGAATTGAAGAATCTAAATTAGTAATTTCAAGGTATGGGTACTAGGTTAGGGCACTTAAGTATTTAAAAAGGAACTTTTTCTAAATCAAACTGTTCATCTAAAATATCTTCATCTCTATACAAGTGAAAAATAATAGGTGGTAGAAAAAACCCAGAACCATCTTTCAATCCGGCATCTTTCCAACCTTCTATTTGTTGGCACCAATCATAGATTTCGATGGCACGTTCACGAGTAACTACCTCATAATCAAATAAACATTCGCCTATTTCATCAATATATCTAAATTCCGGTGGTATATCGGATCGCATAATTACATTGTGCCAAAATTTATTATAAGCTGTATCAGTTTGTTGTTCGATCAGAGCAAGTTCATTTTTATTTCCTTGTTTAGCTTTCAACCAATTCATTGCATCTTGCATAGCTTCACGTTTAGACAAACATGTACCTTCGGCAGTAGATCCAGTGACACGATTGATTCCTTGCCAACTCCAAGCATTAGGCCCATCATTCATACCAATTGGTAGATCAATAAAACTTTCATAACAGATTTTATCTGGATCACCTGGCGCAACTATAGCTTCGGACCAAATCCATCTGCGTGAAAACAGGTTGGGTTTGCGGGTTTCTCGCCAATCGGTCTCCTTAATGGAAAATACTTCAGAATCTCTAATCCGTGCATATTTGTCTATCATAGATAAACCTCCCCATTGGGTATTTATTGGGACAT
>CALCRD010000426.1 GCA_937894355.1 uncultured Bacillus sp. | reverse complement strand
GTGGTGCTGCCTATCCTCAGTTGATTAAGAGTGAAGAAAAGACAGCTTTTGATTCCTAAATAAGACGAGCCCCACAAGATAATAAGGAGGCAATAAAAGAATGGATTTAAAGCAATATATTACAACCGTTCCCGACTGGCCAAAACCTGGCATAAAATTTTTAGATATTACTACGTTGATGGACAATGGTGAAGCATATAAGTATGCAACAGATCAAATCGTAAAACATGCTAAAGAAAGGCAAATTGAACTGGTTGTAGGGCCAGAAGCACGTGGCTTTATTATCGGCTGCCCGGTTTCTTATTCGTTAGGAATTGGTTTTGCGCCTGTCCGTAAAGCAGGCAAACTTCCTCGTGAAACAATTAAAGTAAGCTATGGATTGGAATATGGAGAAGATGTCCTAACGATCCATAAGGATGCCATCAAGCCAGGTCAACGTGTGTTAATTACGGATGATTTACTTGCGACTGGCGGGACAATCGAAGCGACAATTAAGCTAGTTGAAAAATTAGGCGGAATTGTCGCCGGAATCGCATTTCTAATCGAATTATCCTATTTAGATGGCCGAAAAAAATTAACTGGCTATGATGTTTTAACATTGATGCAATATGATTAATACTAGAGGGTACTCACAAGTGCTCTTCTTTTATTATCGGAACCCCTCGGCGCATTCTAATTTACATAGCAATCTCCAAAAATCCCAAACCATTCCCCTTCAATTTGCTCTTCCATTAGTTATATGAACAAAATCCCAAATATTTAGCTCCAAGGTATATTCATCAATTTAATGGATTGGTGGACAATCGTACAAACTAACTTTTGGAGAGCTTAATAGAATACCATAACAAGATTTGTTTAAATTTATAAAAATTAGGCGGGGGAATGGAAATGTATGCGAATGACTCGAAAGTTTGGCTGTCAAAACAAATGAGCGAATGTAAAAAATGTAAGGAAATTGAAAATGAGAAACCGGTTCAAACGAATAAAAAGAATCATATTCTAGGCGATGAGTGGGATCGAATTAGTCTCAGAGAAATGTTGGCAGGTAAACATAAAAAGTTATATCAAGGTCAAAGTAAGTATCAAAATATCCAGCTTTTAAAAGCAAGTGATATCCGGATGTATTTAGATGAACAATTACAATTTAGTTCATTAGATGAGCGAATTTATCATGAAGCATTTGTTCACGTGCCTATGGCACTTACAAAATCACATGAGCGCATCTTAATATTGGGCGGTGGTGACGGGCTTGCCTTAAGAGAAGTGTTAAAATATTCTGATGTAAAAAAAGTTGATCTTGTTGATATTGACTCTGAAGTTTTAAAATTAGCTCGTAATGTTCCAGAACTTGTGTCTCTTAATGAGAAAGCACTTTTTGATAAACGTGTAAAAGTTTGTGCCAAAGATGCTATCGAATTTTTAAAAACAAACAAAAACACATATGACCTTATTATCATTGATTTTCCAGACCCTGGAGATGCTGAACTTGCCAAGTTGTATACACTAGAAATGTTCCAAATGCTAAGGAACTATTTAGCAAATGATGGGATTATCGTCTGCCAAGCAAATTCACCTGAGGACACACCTACAGTATATTGGAGCATTGGGTTAACAATGGAACAATCCGGTTTTTATACAGCAGGCTATCATACGATCGTCCCTTCTTTCGGTGATTGGGGCTTTCATTTAGCTTCTAAAGAACCTTTCAATCCTGAATTTAAAAAAGTCCCTGTTCCTTATCAAACACTTCCTAAAAATTTGGCCACTTTATTTCATTTCAAGAGTGATTATGTATTCTATCAACGATATGCTATTGTAAATAAATTAGACCACCTACTATTGCATGAAATTTATAAAAAGGAAATTTTATAACTGAATTCATAGTAAGGGTGAAATACTAAAAGCTACCATTTAATTGGTAGCTTTTTTATTATGGCTCTGTAAAACTTGGATGTTGATTTCCGCTCCAGACACTTCGCTTTCCGCAGGCTCTCACGACGGACTCCTCGGTCGTTCCTTCCTTCGGAGTCTCACTCAGCTCGTGCTCCTGCAGGAGTCTGCGTGTCTTCCGCTCCAATCAACAATGTGTCCATAATCAACATTTATTTTAACGGGGCCTATATTATTAAAAATTATTCTTATTACAATGAATACAACTAGAGATAATTGTGTAGACCGTTAACCTCATGACTGTTTAGCTATTTTCTCTGCCTCTTTTTGTAACATTCCTATTTTATCCGTGTTTTCCCAAGGCAATTGGATATCCGTTCTTCCAAAGTGTCCATAAGATGCAGTTTGCAAATAAATCGGTTGCCGGAGATTTAACATCTTAATAATACCCGCAGGACGAAGGTCAAAGCATTTTCTTATTAGTTGGACAATCTTTGTTTCTTCAATTTTCCCAGTACCAAATGTTTCCACAGCTATTGAAACAGGGGTAACAACTCCAATAGAGTAAGCCAGTTGCACTTCACACTTTTCGGCAATTCCTGCTGCCACAATGTTTTTTGCTACATAACGTGCCGCATAAGCTGCCGAACGGTCAACCTTAGTTGGGTCCTTTCCAGAAAATGCTCCACCCCCATGACGTGAAAATCCCCCGTAGGTGTCTACAATAATTTTTCGCCCAGTTAAGCCGGCATCTCCCTTTGGTCCACCAATGACAAAACGACCGGTGGGGTTAATAAAATATTTTGTATTAGCATCAATGAATTTTGCTGGGACCACGTGAGCAATTACATATTTTTGCAAATCCTTTTTTATTTGTTCTAACTCTGCTTCCGGACCATGCTGTGCAGAAATGACAATTGTGTCAATGCGAACAGGCTTTGTACCTTCGTATTCCACAGAAACCTGTACTTTTCCATCCGGACGTAAATAAGGAATCTCTCCATTTTTTCGTACTTCTGTTAAACGTCTAGCTAATTTGTGTGATAGAGAGATTGGTAATGGCATTAATTCCTGGGTATCATTGCAAGCAAATCCAAACATTATTCCCTGGTCTCCAGCACCAATTGCTTCTATTTCATCCTCATCCATTAAACCTTCACGGGCTTCTAGGCCTCGATTAACTCCTAAGGCTATATCAGGAGATTGCTTGTTTAGCGATATTAAAATCTTACAGGTATCAGCATCAAACCCAAATTCCGGGTTTGAATACCCGATATTCCGAATGGTGTCCCTGATTATTTTTAAGAAATCTACTTCACAGGTCGTGGTAATCTCTCCTGATAGAACAACCAGGTCTGAACTAACTGAAGTTTCACAAGCAACACGAGCATTTGGATCTTTTTCAAAAATCGCATCTAATACTGCATCAGAGATTTGATCACACATTTTATCAGGGTGACCTTCAGTAACTGATTCTGATGTAAAGAGGTATCGTTGTTTTTTATTAATCAATTTCTCATCTCCCAAAATTATTATTGAGGCATTAAACCATCATCAAATTTATTTCTATTTAAAATTCTGCAGGATACTCACATACTGGCCATTTTTATCAGGATATACAATCCCTTTTTCCGTCACAAAGGCGGTTACAAGGGAATAGGGCGTAATATCAAATGCCGGATTGTAGACTTTGATTCCTTGCGGTGCAATCCGTTTTCCTAATCCAAAAATAATTTCATCCTCCGAACGTTCTTCTATCGGAATTTCTTTTCCAGTTGGTGTACTTAAATCAATCGATGAAAGTGGAGCTGCCACATAAAAAGGTAGTCCATGTGCTTTTGCTAGGATAGCTACAGTGTAGGTTCCAATTTTATTAGCAACATCCCCATTGGCAGCCACCCGGTCCGTTCCAACAATAACAGCTTGTACTGAATGGTTCGCCATAACCACGGCTGCCATATTATCACAAATAAGGGTGACATCAATCCCCGCTTTTTGTAATTCCCATGTAGTAAGACGTGCCCCTTGCAGAACAGGACGAGTTTCATCGGCAAATATTTTTAGATTCCACCCTCGTTCTTTAGCAATATAAAAAGGAGCTATTGCTGTTCCATACATGGCAGTTGCCAAACTTCCAGCATTACAATGCGTGAGAATACCCATTCCATCATGAAATAAGCTTAGTGCCTGTTCACCAATCTCTCTACAGATTTTTTCATCCTCTTCTTGAATCCTCAAAGCCTCTTCAAGAAGGATTTTCTTAATAAGATCCACATTCATTCCTTGTGTCTGTCCTTGGGAAGCTTTCTCTTTTAAACGTTTTAATGCCCAGAACAAGTTAACTGCTGTCGGCCTTGCAGTTGCTAAATAATCCGATTTTTCCTCTAAATCCGCTAAGAAGGCATTCACATTTTTTTCTTTGCTGGAATGAACTCCCAAATAGAGGCCATATGCAGCGGCCATCCCAATTGCTGGCGCACCACGTACTTTTAGAAATCGTATCGCTTCCCACACCTCTTCTATTGAAGACAGTGTCAGGAACACCGTTTCTTCAGGAAGAAGGGTTTGGTCTAGTAAAATGAGATGAGCGTTTTTCCACTGAACTGATTGAATAAATTTACTAATCCCCTTCTACCTCCACAATATTAATTTTCCTTACCAAAGCTGTTAGATCGGCAATTCTATATATGGATTCCCGTTTCAATACTAATTGTTGTCCAATTTCGAGAGCTAATCTTTCGCATTTTGCTCTTATTTTAGGATCAGTAATACTTTCCAAATCAGCCACATGGGCTAAACCAATCACTCGACGCATCATTTTACATCCGGCATAGCCGATCGTATCTTGAATTAAACGCCCTAAATAATCATCCTTGTATCCCTTTATGGATGCGAAACACTCTTTTGCATTTTCAACCCATAAAACTCTAAACTCTTTCTCGAACACTGTCCAAATTTCCTCCACAATTTTTAACAGATAGTCCTGGTATTGCAACCGTTCATTTCTGTCTAGAGTATGTCCTTCTTGAGAGCAATAATTGAGTAATAGATTTGCGAACAACGCTCCTATATCAAAACCCATTGGCCCATAAAAGCTAAACTCTGGATCTATCACTTTCGTATCCGTTTCTGTGACCATAATGCTGCCTGTATGAAGATCTCCATGAATAAGTGCCTGAGTTTGGGTGAGGAACTTTTCCTTTAACTTAGTGATTTCAAGTTTGAGCTCATCATGATCCCAAATCTCTTTTACTTTATCCTTAATTAACGGGTTAAATTGATTCGACTTTGCGTCATAGTATGGATCAGTAAATACCAGATCTTCTGTAATATTGCACATTTCTGGATTGATAAACTTCATTACTCTCTGCTTTTTAACTTGAGAATCTAGCATTAAATCCGAAGATAAAAACAAAGTTCTGGCTAGAAAAGTTCCTATATGTTTAGCGAAATACGGATAACTTTCACGAGCTATAAGTCCTTTGCGCATAATAATATTAGCAGATAGGTCCTCCATAATCGTTAATGCTAAATCTCTATCATAACGATAAACTTCTGGAACTAAGCCTGGACACAGAGCATTTTGTATCATTAATGCCTCACTCTCAATCCGAGCCCTGTCCAATGTTAATGGCCAAGATTCCCCAACGACGCGAGCATACGGAAGCGCCTGTTTAATAATAATACTTTTACCGGAAGGACTATTTTCAATGATCTGGAATACTAGATTTAGATTCCCATCCCCTATTTCCTTGCAAACTAGTTGAGCATTTTCTGTGAATAAACCTGGAATCTTTCTAATATATTGGATTACTTCCTCTTCATTAAGCACACGATAACTTGAATTTGACATGACTTCCCTCTTTCCTTTCCAAGGTCTTTTTTAGTGAAAAAACAACTTTTATTTGCAATTACAATAGTAAAACTGGACAAACAATTGTTTTTTTTCGGTTTACTCACTAAAAAGGTCATATCATCATATGTTGTTTTAAGGAGAGAGGTGATTAAAAATTCAAAATAACAATTTTTCATTCAATGCTTCAAAACTAGTAAGTCGTCTACCAGATCAATTTTTCTCTACATTGGTTGGGAAGGTGAATGGGTATATTAATGCTGGATATGATGTTATTAATCTTGGACAAGGCAATCCTGACCTGCCTACCCCACCCCATATTGTTCATTCGTTACAAAAGGCTGCTGAAAATCCAATCAATCATAAATATCCACCGTTTTCAGGAAAAATTGAACTGAAGGAAGCTATATGTACTTGGTATCGAACTGAGCATGGAGTTACATTGGATCCTGAGAAGGAAGTAGCGATATTGTTTGGAACAAAAACCGGCCTCGTCCAAATATCCCAAATATTGCTGAATCCTGATGATATGGCGCTTGTTCCAGATCCAGGTTATCCAGATTATTGGTCAGGAATTGCCCTTGCTGATGCTGAAAAGGTCACTATGCCGCTCGATTCTGCAAATGCATTTTTTCCCGATTTTTCCAGGATTACACCTAACCAATGTAAACAGTCGAAATTAATGTTTCTTAATTATCCTTCTAACCCGACAGGTGCTTGTGCAACCAGTTCCTTCTTTGATGAAGCTATCCGCTTTGCGGAGAAACATAATATTGTCATTGCCCATGATTTTGCCTATGGAGGAATCGGATTCGACGGACACAAACCGATTAGCTTTTTATCACGTCCTGGAGCCAAGGATGTTGGTATCGAGTTTTATACTATGTCAAAAACATATAATATGGCGGGTTGGCGGGTTGGATTCGCCCTTGGCAACCAAGAGCTAATCCGCTTAATCAACCAAATCCAAGATCACTATTTCGTCAGCTTGTTCGGGGCGGTTCAGGACGCGTCTGTTACAGCGTTAACATCCTCGCAGTCATGTGTGCGGGAGCTTGTGGGTACTTACGAATTGCGGCGCAATGCTCTTTTTGATGAACTAAAAAAAATGAATTGGAATGCTCCGCTTCCTCAAGGCTCCTTCTTCGCATGGCTTCCTGTTCCAAAGGGAAATACATCAAGCGATTTTGCTGACATCTTATTGGACAAAGCTAAGGTTATGGTCGCTCCGGGAATTGGATTTGGCAAATATGGAGAGGGGTATATTCGCATAGGATTGCTGGCAGAAGAGGCGCGTATTAGAGAAGCTGTACAGCGAATTTCCAATTTATCTATCTTTTAAACTATTTATTTAGGAGATGAATTTATGTGACAACCGACCCAAATTATGTAATTGCTACCTATTTGGTTCACGGGCATCTTAATTTTCACAAAAAAGCACAAGATATCGCATCAGGACTTACTGTCGGCACCTGGACTGCACTCCCACAAGCTAGAAAGGAGCAAATGGCAGCGCACTTAGGAAAAGTAATCGACGTAAACGTCCTACCTCATAATTCTGATGAAATACCAAAGGCCGTTTTAAAGATTGGTTATCCACTTGTCAATATGAATCCGGATATTCCCTCCATCCTCACAACCGTTTTTGGCAAATTGTCAATGGACGGCAAGATAAAATTGCTGGATATACACTTGCCGGATTCGTTTCTCTCGCAGTTTCCAGGTCCGCGATTTGGTGTCGATGGCATAAGAAAAGTAATCAATGTTTACGATCGCCCATTAGTAATGAGCATCTTCAAACAATGCATCGGCCTTCCACTTAATGAACTCGTAATCGAATATCAAAACCAGATTGATGGACAAATCGATTTGGTAAAAGATGACGAAATCTTCTTTCGAGATGATTATGCACCCGCTTTGAAACGAATTGCAGCCTTTGAAAAAATAAATCAACGCCAAAAAGAAAAAACAGGTAAACAAGTTCTATATGCAGTGAACTTGACCGGTCCAGTTACTGAGTTGCTTGACAAAGCAAAGTATTTTGCTGATGCAGGAGCATCTTGTTTATTGCTGAATGTGGCGCCATATGGATTGGATATTCTCCACCGCATATCCGGCGATCCTGACGTTAATATTCCAGTCATGGCCCATCCTTCTTTTACCGGTGCAATTTACCCTTCTACTTACTATGGATTATCAGCTCCGCTCCTTTTGGGTAAATTAATGCGTCTGTTGGGTGCTGATATGGTTCTCTTCCCTTCTCCTTACGGTTCTGTAGCAATCCCAAAGGATGAAGCTCTGAATATAGCTACGCAATTGAACTGCCCAAACAAGATTCATCGTCCCGCTTTTCCAACACCTTCTGCAGGCATTCATCCTGGCCTGGTTCCAAACCTGTATCGCGATTTTGGAGAAGATTTTATTGTTAATGCCGGGGGCGGAATTCACGGGCATCCTGGTGGCACTTCAGCTGGGGGAAAAGCATTTATTGATGCACTTCAAGCTATAATTTCAGGCCGTACGTTGGCGGAAGAAGCACTACAGTCTGTTGAACTTCGTTTGGCAATCAATAAATGGGGTGCATTATAAACGTGCCCACCTTCAAAAAAATAATCATTTTTTGTGATTTTGATGGAACCATTACAGAAAATGACAACATCATTAATATTATGAAATATTTTAATCCTCCCGGCTGGGAACCGATTAAGAATGATATTTTAGCCCGGCGGATTAGTGTCCGCGAAGGAGTGGGACGGCTGTTTGGGCTATTGCCCACATCACACCGCGAGGAAATCGCTAATTTCACTATCAATAATGCCAGGATTCGACTAGGTTTTAATGAATTTATTCATTATTGCCAAGATCAGAAGATCCGACTGCTTATTACGAGTGGAGGAATAGACTTTTTCGTTTTCCCTATTTTGTCGAGCTTTCCCCTTCCAAAGCAGGATATCTATTGCAATGCTAGTGATTTCAGTGGCAAGCACATTAGAATACTCTGGCCTTTTGCTTGCGATGAACAATGTAACAACGATTGCGGAATGTGCAAGCCCAGCATTCTTCGCTCATTTTCACCAGACTCATTTTTTAAAATTGCCATCGGGGACAGTATCACCGATTTGGAAGTGGCTAAAATGGCTGACCTGGTAATTGCCAGAGATTTTCTTTTACAAAAATGCAAAGAGCAGGCTCTTCCTTATAAAGAATTTAATTCGTTTTTTGATGTGATAGACATTTTAAACCAGATTACCAATAAGCGAGGTGATGATGTATAACTGAAAAAATCAATCTAGAAGAAATCCAGCAGGCGTTCAAAACATTACAAACGGTTAAATCAACTCTAGCGGAAAGAGGATGGTTCCCAGCAACGAGCGGAAATCTGTCAATTCGCATCAATAACCATTTACCCCCAGAACATAATCAGTCTGTTATCGCCATAACATCCAGCGGAAAGGACAAATCGCTCGATACTCCGGAGGATTTTCTATTAGTCAATTCGGATGGGGATCTAGTGTTCCCTACCCATTTAAAACCTTCTGCTGAAACGTTAATCCACACCTCTATTTATCAATTAATCCCTGATTGTAAAGCGGTTTTCCATATTCATACCGTTAATAATAATCTGATTTCCCACCTTTACGGTGATCAAGGAAAAGTTTCCTTTACCAAACACGAAATGATTAAAGCATTTGATGTATGGAAAGAAGATGCTGTTATAACCGTTCCCATTATAGAAAATCACGCGTATATTCCAAAATTGGCTGAAGAACTGCGCAAAGTTATTCGAACCAGGGTGCCTGGAGTATTGATCAGAAACCATGGTATCTATGTATGGGGCAATAGTGACTTCACTGCTAAACGTCATTTGGAGGCATTTGAGTTTCTATTTGAATATCAAATTAACCTGCTTCTATTAAAAAAAAGCAAAGATACTTTATAAAACTAAAAAAAGGAGATTTTCAGTGGCAAATATTCGAATACGTAATACCAATATAAGATTGACAGAGGAACAAGAAGTAAAACAATTTTTGGATGACCACGGTGTTCTTTACGAGCATTGGGATATAGAGAAGTTACCTGATGATTTACGTGAAAATTTTATTCTTTCTGATGAGAAAAAAGCGGAAATTCTGGCAATCTTTGATTCAGAAATCAAATCCCTGGCAAATCGACGCGGCTATAAACACTGGGACATTGTTGCGTTGTCTGATGCGACCCCTAATTTAGACGAGCTCCTGAAGAAATTCGAACAGGTACATGTCCATACCGAAGATGAGGTTCGTGTCATTACTGCCGGCAATGGGATCTTTACTATCAAGGGGAGTACCGGTTATTTCGATGTGGAATTGTCCTCTGGAGACGTGATTTCTGTTCCAGTTAGTACACCCCATTTCTTTACTTTAATGGACAATCGTCAAGTAGTGGCGGTACGCTTGTTTATTGATGCTTCAGGCTGGGTTGCTCATCCTTATGAAGATCCGGACTTCAAATAGTAATAAAATGAATATATTGCTCAAAAACTAAGACCCAATAATAATGATTAGCCTCCTTCATCTGAAAGAGGCTTATTATTTAGTGGCATTAACCAGCTCATTTTTGAATAATATCCGAGTAATCTAGAAGCCAGTAACTACCATCATGGTCCACGATTATTTTCAGGTAATCATCCTTTTCTGATTTATCGTTTGATTTCCACCTGGTATAAGCAATTGATACGAGCATCGATACA
Source organism: uncultured Bacillus sp. (assembly GCA_937894355.1). Lineage (GTDB taxonomy): Bacteria > Bacillota > Bacilli > Bacillales > Cytobacillaceae > Bacillus_BU. Next base: position 36,648 of record CALCRD010000426.1, on the reverse strand, counting down.
AAAGCATCTCGAAAAAATTCATCTTTAAAATTGTCCTCATTCCATCCCCTAATATTTTGAATGGACCCTGATAGTTCAGTGATTTTTTGAACGGCATCTACCAAAAAATCCCGCTCTTTTTCAATTTCTCTTATTTCCTTTATTTCAAACGGAAAATTACTAAATGGACTAGTTTCTAAGTAAACTCTCTTTGATGCTCCCGATATAGGAAAATGATTTAGCCAATCGGTAATCTTTAGATAGCCTTCTGCCCGTCTTCTCCGATTATTTTGATAAAAATCCTTCTTTTCCATTTCGACATCACGAATAAAATACTCTGGTTTTACCGGAGAACTTAAACAAGCATCTATCGTAAAAATAAGATATTCCTTTAAAAAATTATCTAACGAGTTTTTGTACCTATTTTTTGTGAATTTTTTTATATTACGATACAAGAACTCGAAAGCATCTTCGTTTTCATTCGTTTTGATTTCCCAATTTGTTCTGTCTTTAAACATAAGTACCACGCAATCTGTTTCATTATGATAACTAGAGCCTATGCTGGCTCCAATAAATAAAGATCTGTTTTGAATTTCTATAAAATCCAAAGGTATTATGGTCTTATTTTTTTGTTTCGTGTATCCCCAAGGCATACCCTTTTCATTAACTAATTTCAATTTTACTTCACCTTCAATCCTAATTATTTCACCTTCAATCTTAAAAAATCGTCCGCCAAATCACAAATATTCCCAATTTATAGTATTGTAGACTAATCCGTATTATGACTTAACTTAGTTTTTGTTTACTTAAGAAATCAAATCCATTGGCGAACAGCCTGCTAACAAAAACAAACAGGCTCTCGTTCCAAAAGGAAACAAGAGCCTGTTTGTTTTATATATTGTCGTTCAACTACATCTTTTCAACATTTTGAGGGTTCTTTAGCTACACTTTTTTACAATGTAAATTAACTGTTTGGAACTCGGGCTACAATATAATCCTTCGTCATTTTGATGGATAAAGGATTCTATCTTGTTCATCACTAAGTATCGGGAAGAATCTCCTTTGCGAAAAACTGAAGTATCTTCACTCAAAACTAAGGCATCTTTTTTACTATTAACGATCTTAGCTATTTGTTCGTTAGTATAAATAGTTCCTTTTTGTAAATCATTCAATTCCATCTCGATATATTCCACAGCTTTATCCCTCCCTTATTACTCTATTAATAATTCGATGAAAAAGAGGATTTTTCCTGCTATTTAACCGTTAATCCAAGAAAAATAGTCTTCTCAAATGAGAAGACTATTTTTCGGAGCATCTGCGGAAGCTTCAAATCACCGCTGCCATAATTAGTGGTCTGCATACGGAAATTTCGCATTTCATTTATTTATTAAAACAAACTTATTTGATCTACTTCTACAGCTTTAAATACCGCCTTTTCTAACTTTTCATCTCTCTCAATAATCCCATCCGCTTTAATTTGCTGCTCGAGTTGAATGTATTCATTTGTTCCTAAGACATTTTGCCTGATTTTTATGATATAAATTAAGTTAAAGCAGTTTAGAATTGAATTTTGTTTCAAGTCGGTCAGACAAATCAGTTGCGTATGATATTTACTGGCAATTTTAAACAATGGCTTTAGTAAATGCTCCGAGGATATCGGTCCAAATGGGTTGTCCATTATTAACACCTTCGTGTCTCGGTTGCGCTGATAATCGTCTTCAATCTTCATACTTGTTCTTGTATAGGACATTAGCGCCACGAGGACGGCGAAAAATGAAACAAACCGCTCCCCACCCGAATTCTCCTTCATCACTTGCTCCCAAGATTTGTAGGTGCTATTCTTGATATTTAGGTCAATTTTATAAGCAGAAATCTTCAATTTTCCAAGATCAGAAAGGACATTTAACAGTTCTTTTGTGGACATATATTTACTGATTTTTTTGCGAATCTCGTCTATTTTCTTATCTTCCTTCATATCATTTTTGATTATGGCTACACAGTTCTCAATATAGCTTTTCATTTTATTGCTATTATCTTCCTCAATTTCACTCAATGGTTCCATATTGATTTTCAACATAGGAATTGGCCTATTTTTTCCATCAATTTTTATTGAGGAGTTTTCTGCAATTTTTTGTACTTCATCAAAAACCTGTTTCCCATGAAGGTAACTATGTTGAATCATATCTTTTTTGTTTTTTTCTAGATTGGTTAGCCTTTGTTCACAAGCTTTTACAAGCATTCTTAAAGATTCATTGCTCTGCAGCATTCTTTCGCCCAAATAATAATATTTGTTCTTATCACTTGTTGCACCTGCAATCAACGGCTCCAAACCTACTAAGATATTTTCAATATGCTTATTTTTGCTGCCATACTTTGCTTTGATGCCATTATATTGGTTATTGATATTCTTTTCTAAAACATTGTTCGCTTTGATCAGTATTTCCAGCTCGTTAACAAGAGCAAGATAGTCGTTATCAATTGTTTTACTTATTTCGTAACGTGCATCTACTTCATGCTTGGAGACGTTAATTTTCCCTTCAATGCGAACACTGTATTTTTCATAATGTTTAGATTCAGAATCGAGCTTCCTAATGGCAATCGCCATTCCATCAATACTCTTGTTTTCATTGTTCCTTCGGGTTGCGAAATTAAGCTTGATTTCTGATTGATCTAACGGTCCCTCCGCAAGCTTTTTGACTTCAGCTTCGGCATTCTCTAGTTTTGCTTTTGCCGCGCTTACATAACCTTCAAGCTTCCTTTGGTGCTGATCTATTTCTTCATACTCCCTTTTTAAGTCTTTACCCTTCATCTCCAAATTGGATAACTTAGAAGCCTGATAATTGACATCAGCATACTGGCTTTCAACCAACTGATAGGACATCAACAAATCCTGTTTTTCTTTGAGCTCCTTTTTCTTCTCCGTTAAATCCTCTTCTAGTCTTTTTATATCCCCGGTCAGCCTACTTTTAAGAGCTTGAAGACGTGACTTCATAATCTCGATGTCTTCCTCCAATTGAGTAGCTTCCGGTGCTGATTTAAAGAATTCATACTCTGACGATTTATCGTTAATATCATTTACTATTAATAACCGTTCACTAACTAAGGTGTCTCTTTCTTCATTTAAACGGTTTTTCTCTACTTTAAGTGCTTCTTTTTGCTTGGCAATATTTTCGATTAAACTTGAATATTCAAGTTCAGACCGCAGATTCTCAATATACTCTTTATTTGCCTTAACAAATTCCTGTGCTCTATTTTGGCGTTCCTCTGCCTTTTCTACTAGAGACTTAATTTCAGTTATTCTCGTATGAAGAGCGCTAATATTATCAGCTATTAACGATTGTTGAACTTCGAATTCATTAATATCAGCCTTAACCGTTTTTATTCTTTCTTGCAAAGTCGTTTTTTCGCACTCTAGTTCATAAAGATAATTTTTATCAAAATCAAATTGCTTCATTAATAGTCGGTCTTCCCTGGCGGCGTCCAATTGGTTTCGATAATGCTCTAGACGATCGTTTTCTTGTTTTAGTTCAGTTTTTAATTCTTCTAAATAGCCTTCAAGGTTATCCGCATCAATCATTTTGTTGTCATAAAGGCACAATAATTGAAGCTTGTCCCCAACATAAACCGTATTCCCCTGTATTGAGTAGGTTTCTGTTAAATTATTATGTGAAAGAATCGGGACCATCTGATGAGTTTTACAAGTTATTTCCATCGTCATTAATTTTTTCAAATCATCATCGTATAAAATAAAGGCGAAAGGAAGAATTGGATTATTTTGGACCAAGCTGTGTCGGATGCTTTCTTCATGGTTCCTAAGGTAATTCTCCCCGGTTTCAAACTCAATATCCTGATTAATCAGCCATTGGGCAAATTCCTTGGAAACGTGAAGTGTGCCGTCTTTTAATGAAGCAATCGTTTCCGATAAAGTGTGACAATTCAAATTAAGAGCTCTTTCTGTTTTCTGAAGTCCATCCATAATATTTTTGACATGAAGGAGGTTTTCTTGGGAGTGAAATCTCCTTGCAAAATCGATATCATATCGTTCCAAAGCTGGTTTTAGCGACTGTTCCAACTCATTGTAACGGCCAATTTTGCTGTCGATTACACTGTCCTGAACAGCATATTCAGTTTCCATTTTTCTTAAAGAAATTACTTGATTTTTTAATTTAGTTGTTTCTTGTTTTTGTTTTTCAATTTCAATCAGATGATTACTATTTTCTGCAGCCAAATCGGAAACATTTTGCTCTAAAAACTGAAAATATTGCTTAAAATAGTCCCGGTCAATTTCTCCGAGTAAGTTTCTTTCATAATCAAATCCTAATTCACTGCAAATTCTTGTTTCTCTTGACTCAAACTGTTCAATTTTACTCTGCACAGAACCTTTTAAGCTTTGAAATTTGGAATTTTCTCCATCCAGTTCAGTAATTTTGGTGTCACATTCTTGGGCAGCTGTATTGTTTTTTTTCAACTGATCGAGAAGAATCGATTCTTTTTCTGTTAATTCTTCAAGCAATTCCTCGTAAGCCAGCTTTAGCGAGTATTCTAGATTTCTTATTTTTTCATTATTGTCCTCATTGGATTTAATTTTGTTGATTTCCTCATTAATACCAGCAATTTTCGCCTTAAGCCTGGTAACATAGCCATATTCTCTTGCTGCTTTTTGGATTAACACCTCAGTGTCATTTTTTTCTATCTGGTTTTTTACTTGATCGAGGTTATTTCCTTCTTCTGTCAATGAAAATGTCAATGCTTTTACATTTTCCAGTTCATCATAATAAGTCTTTGATCTTTCTTCCAAATCGATTTTCTTCAGTTCATTTTTACCGGAAGTCATCTTGTCATGGAGTCGATTAATCTCTTCGTTCCGTTTTTCGATTTCCTTTTTTAAAAAATAGTACATCCTAGCTAGACAACTTTCCTTGTTGTTTTCTTCGTCAATTGAATTGGTTAATTCATTTAGTTTAGTTAGAAAATCTTCTGTTTTGTCCAAGAACTCTTGATACAATTCTTTTTCATAAATAAACTGTTCGTTGCTAATCATTTCCTCGACCAGATTCTCAAGCATTTGCTCCAGCTTTTTCTGGTCCCGTTCTTCCTTATTGACGACCTTTTCAATAGATGTTAATATCCAATCATTCATCAACTGCTGAGAGGTTTTGCATTTCTCAAAAATTTCAATGACTCCACCTTCGGACTCATTGATTTTCAATATAATTGACTTCCACTCATCCTGAAAGATATTAAAGGTTTCTAGATGCCTTTTATAGTCCAATCCATCTTCATCAGTAAATACCTTAATCGTCGAGCCGCTTTCCTTTTCCTTTGAAACTAATAACTTTCGAGCATCTTTAAAGTGTTCAATCAAGATTTTTTCATTGAGCCTTCTAATCAATGGCACATTCTCAATATCAAACAGATTAGATTCCCGATAATGTGAGGTAAAGGTAAAGTATTTAATACTATTGTTGGAATCATCCTGTTCCCTAACTAGGCTATCCCGATTGGTTAACCCGATTCCCGTGAGCAAATATCCACCCTGATCCTCAAGCTTCCACTCAATTAAAATATAGGCAGGCGTCTTTTTTTCTCTAAAAAAATCTTCAATTTTCCGACTCATTAATTTTGTTTTGGGAATAATCGGTTGCAGAAGCAATTGGACCAATACGCTCTTGCCACCGCCATTTTTCAAACTCAACAAAGCATTTTCACCCTGAAAGAAATCAAAGGTTTCATCAAGGATGTTTCGATTGTGGTTGTTATAAGAAAAGTTTATGATTCTAACTCTATTTATCTGGGGCATCGTTACCCTCCTCAATGAATATGCTGTTGATTTCATCTATTCTACTATCGTTCAGAAAGTAATAGGTCATCAAGTCATCCAATTTCTTGGTCGTTCTTATTTCCTTCTTATCCTCCATTAAGCGAATCAGCTTTTCTTGCTCCAACAATGCACAAATTCGCAATACAGTGCCATGCTTAGTGGTTCGCTTATTCTCTTCATGAACCAACTTTTGATTCCAGACTTCAGCAATACTGATGAGATTAATGCTCAACTCTTCTTCCGTTTGAATCATGTCCTCTTGATTGTTTTTTAAGATCATTTCAAACCGTTTATCTAGTTCCTCAACTAAGGTCATGATTCTTATAAATTCGCGTTGCTTAGGATTCTTATTTTTCCCGCCATAAAATTGATGCAACAGAAACATCGTCATGTAATAGGATAGATATACATCACTTAGTCGCGCGTTTGAGCCGATCCATTCCCGATAATCCTTGTTCATGAATCCCAATAAATTGTTATCAAAGTTTGGCAGAAGATAAATGGTATTATTTATTTTAATAATCTTGCAATCCATTTCTTCTTCAATATCACTTAGGATTTCTTGAACCTCTGCATTCAAATACTCAATGTAAAGGTCGCTATGCTCGTCTCTGTCCAATTGTCCTTTTTCCAACAGAATCTTTAAGATCTGGATTCCCGTTTTGACACTGCTCACGATCGCATTTCCACCTTTATCATGAAATTTGATATCTCAATTTTTTCAATAATATTCAAACCTTCATTTATGTTTCTTTGTATTTCAACTTCAATGACATCATCCGTTTTTATTAATTCAATTTTGGCGATGTTCTCCATAAAATCGTGTTTAGTCAGTAATTGATACAGACAATATTCGAGATTAAACTCCTCAGAAAGGTTCATGATGGCTTTGTCTCCACTCTCTCTCCATTTGGCAATATCAATTACACCGATATCATAAAGTTTTAGCAGGGTCGTGAAGAAAAGGCGATCTTCAACTAATCTTCCAAATAAGGCCTTTTCATTCCTTAAAGAATTCACAATCTTCTCAAGAGCGCATTCATTTTGGCAGTCCAGAACATGTACTAAGATATACTCCAATATTTCTACGTATATCTCATTCATTCTTTCAATTTTCACTTGTTCAGTATCCTCTGATAAATCTTCATTTTCGATCATGTCAATCTGCTCTTCTTCCTCGAGCTTGATCATGCCTTGCGGCTCATACATGCCCCTAAGATTGATATTTTTATATGGTTTCGGACAAAACAAAGGATTCACCAGTTTCCAAAATTGGTCAACCTTGTCAACGTGTTGTTCCATCTGTTTTATAATTAAATCTTCGATATCATATCTTTTTTCCATACTATAAAGAAAGGAATCACCTATCGTATCAATATAGACCTTTGATAGGGTTTGCCTGCTTAGAATCAAATCCTTTTGTTCGCTCAGTGTAGCTTTAATGTTTTGATTGATTTGCTTAATCTCTGATTGAGCCCTTTTCAGGCTATCATCCAGCTTTAAATTCATTTCATATTCTTGGCGAATTTTCTCCTCGGATTTCTGAGCCATATCCATTATTTCACTTAGCAAATCATATTCTTCATTTAACAGGTCATATGTGCTATTCATTAGTTTTTCATATTCCTCAATATCCACATTATGGATATTTTCCTTGATCTTCGTCATAAACATTTGAATTTCTTTCTTTTTTTGGCGAACCATTTGGATAAGGTTTTGACTCTGATTCTGCGCCTTTTTAAAGTTTTTTCGTTTTATCAATTCCTTAAGCTTTAGTTCCTCAATCGTTATTTGAATTTCCTGATCGATCTCTTTCGTGCGAAAAAGAAAGTCGTAGCCTTGGTCGGTTAGATAGTAGGTAATCTTGTAACTGCCATTTACATCATGTACGCGATCTGCAATTAATCTAATCGTGATATTTTCCCGGACATGGTTTGTATAGTTCATGGTCTGGAAGTGATAGGCAACTCCTTCATTTTGCAGGACATTTTTTATGATGTAATGGGTTAGCTGTTGCAGTTGGTTATTTTCCAACTCTAACCCATAGTATTTTGGAGCAATTTCCTCAATAAATTTCATTATATGTTCACTGTCACAATCGCTATCTTCGGATAGTGTTTTTTCCATAATAAATAATAAAACGGAAAACACTAGATTAATAAAATCATTATCCTTGAATAGACGCTCAAGTTCCATATTGCGATTTTTCCGATTAACGATGGATTCCACAATACCCACGATTTCCATCCTCTTGTTAAAGCCATCTAAAAAATTGAACATCTAGTCTTCAAACCCTTCTCGCATTTTGGATTTCATAAGTTGATAATTCAATATTTCCTGAGGGATATAGACTCCACTCTTTAGAATTTTTTCAATTTCTGCTGATTCAGCATTACTGAAATTATCTAGAAAGGTTTGAATTTCCACCCTTTTTTGCCCTGCTTTTGTGTTCGGTAAATTATAGTTTTTCGCCAATGCTAACATCCACGAATAGAGCTCAGTACATAGTTTTATTGGGAGCTCTTGATTATTCGCTACCAGTGTTTGAAAAATATCGATTCCTTCATAATCCAAATCGCCAAAATAATAATAGGTATTTCTACTTCCAGATAACAGTTGATCATATTCTTTCATTCTATTGTTGCGACTAATAATTTTCTTCCCTTCTCCATACACCAATATATGGTAACCTCTAAACAAATGGTTTAAGCCATCCTCACGCATCGTTTTACGTAGACTAAACCATGTATCCTTATTCTCGATGATTAAAACATTCATTTCCTTTTCTTTTGAAAAATTATATTCAAAAAAAGGCTCAGGAGTTTCATAATAGTTAAGCATAGCTAAATCCCACTCATTAAATTGAAAGATGCTTTTAATGATCGACTTATCTTTTATTAGCTTCTCTACTCCCCAGATTTGAAATGAGCGCTCATTAATGGACATTTCGTCATCTAGAAGCTTGCTATTCTCCCATAAAAACTTGGATAGTAAATCAATTTCTTGTTTGTGTTTTACATACACCTCTGGTTGCAGGGCATATTTGGAATGATTAAATTTGGGGTGAAGCAATTTAATCTTCTCTAAGGCACTTGTATAATCCGTTTTAGGTTTGATGATCCTATATTTCATAAAGAGCGACGGGCTTCTTCCATTTTTACCAGTGGATTTTACTGGTTCTAAAAGATTATCTTCTATCAAATCATTAATTTTCCCCACTAGTTCACCATACTCTATATTCCCAGCCAGCTTCATTAACTGCGTCAAAGTAATCATCTTAAATTCCAATGCTAATAGTTTTTTTCTCATCATCATTAACTCCTATTTAGGGAAGTTTCTTTTATTTTTAACTATCTTGATATTATTCTTTATATAACAACTTTCTTAATATATATACATCGTAATCTCTTTATGAAGGGTGCGTCAATGAAGGTTTTCCTTCTACAAAATATTCCTCAAAAAAAAGGCCAAGAACTATTCATTTTTGAATAGCTCATGGCGCTAAGTGTTTAGTATGAAAAAACTAGTGGGATTATCCCCTTTCCTTCCAAAAAGAGCAGAAGAACCGTCCGTCCCCGTGAACCACAAGTAGTAGTATAATGAGCATACTATTTCGATAGAAAACTTTATTTAAAATATTAAACACCCTTTACCTTTTATCTATACTCCATTAATTAGCGTACCAAAAATGTTATAGAAGAATAAGAAAACACTTAGTGCGATATTAGATACGAGGCCTGTTGCCAAAGTTTTGTGATATACTTATACAAAAACAGCAGAGGTTAAAGAAGTGAGCCAATATTTGTAAAGGAGACCCGAGGTATGACAGAATTATGGGAATCAAGTTTTATAGAAAATCAAATGATGTGGGGATTTGAACCTGCAGACTCCGCAATTTTGACCAAGGACTTTTTCCTTGAAAAGAAAGTTCAGGATATATTGATCCCTGGGATTGGATATGGTAGAAATGCTAAGGTTTTTATTGATAACGGAATAAATGTAACAGGGATTGAGATTTCAAAAACAGCGATTAAATTGGCAAGGCAAAATGGGCTTAATATGAGTATTTTTCATGGTTCAGTAACCGATATGCCTTTTGATAACAAGCTTTATGATGGTATATTTTGTTATGCACTTATTCACTTATTGAATAATGCTGAGAGAGAGAAGTTTATTAAAGATTGCTTTAATCAGTTAAAGCCAAATGGATATATGATCTTTACTACTATTTCAAAAGGAGCCCCCATGTTTGGTAAGGGCAAACAACTGGGCAAAGACTATTTTGAAATAATGGAAGGGGTAAAAATGTTTTTTTATGATTCTGACTCAATAAAACAAGAATTCGGAAAATATGGGCTAATTGAAATTTCAGAAGTTGTTGAGCCACATAAGAATATGGAAAATAAGCCTCCATTTAATTTTCTAATGGTAAAATGTCAAAAAGAATACTAAACACAATTACTTAAAAATAATTTATAGGACTTATGTGAAAAATTTTTACTGTGACTCCCCTGTTTTTACCGATTTCCAAACAATAACACAGAATATTTCATAAAAAATGCCAGGAACCATTCAATTTTGAATAGCTCCTGGCACTAGTAATTTTACATTAAAACCCTCCATCGGATTTCCCTTGTTTTCACAAAAAGAACCGGAAGAACCGGCCCTGTTACCCTACTTGACACCCACAATGTCACCAGGTAGCCAGAATCAAAAACCTCTTCCGCCGCCTCCGCTTCTGCTACCTGAGCCTCCGCCAGATCCACCGAAGCCTCCGCCACTGTTTGTGTTACTTTGAATTCTCTGTTGAGTGACTCTTGTATCATAGTGCTGATCCACTCTTCGTGTAACCACAAATGAACCATTTATTAAATAGGTACCTTCATTGACAGTGGAACGACCCCTGTTATACATGGCCATGATTAATATTGTTAAACCCCCGATAACGATGGAAATACCGAAGTAGATAAGAAGTTCTTTTTGAAGACTAGGTTCTTCAGCGTAACCATCATTTTCCACATAGGAACTTTCAGATTGCGGTGCATACGGGTCAGATAAACCCTCTTGCATCGCCTTTTCAACTTCCGCCAAAAAAACATGGACACTCTCACTATAACTACCATCAGGTAAATAAGGATACACCACATCTAATATCTCGTTTACTCTACCATCAGAAATATAGTCAAAGGCTTTATCTCTGGTATAAATATAAACTTCGCGATTATCCATATCTAAAAGATACAAAATCCCGTCAGAGGTGTCACCAAAACCGAAACCATGCTGATTATAAAAATCCTCCGCATATTGTCTCGAGGTTTTTCCTTCATTATCATTTGTCGTAACAATGGCGATGTCAATTTCAAATTGCTCACCAATCATGTTTGCTCGTTCCAGCAATTCAGCTCTTTGTGGCTCAGTAAATAAATTGGCCTGATCATAAACCTGATCAACCGCCGCCAATGCAGTGTTTCCAAAAACAGCTAGAACCAAGACAAACATTGTAGTTATCATGAGAAGGACATTTTTTACTTTTACCATAAAAATAACCCTCCCACAAATAAGGTGGCAAAAACTGAAGCAGATACGATTCCAAACCAGGTACTAGCTCTGCCAATACTGATTGGTAATCGTCCGGCAATTTTTCCTGTTTGACCATTCATAGCAAAAACATATGTTTTTCCCTTAAACTGGTAAGTAAACATCCATAGGGGTAATAACACATAGGCTGCTTCGACATTTTTCAATTGCACATTAGAATTTTTTATCGTGACTCCGTTATAACCTTGAATCGTACCTTGGAGTAATGAACTTAAATTTTTTCTAATAATCTTTGAAACTCTTTCGTATACATCATTTTGATCCATATCATATTTTTCGGCAAAATATCCTGATAGATAGGACATCGAAAAATCTTTTAATTCGCTATAATCATAGGGTTCTAGGATTTCCATTAACTCATCATCCATTTTTATTGAACCATCAGCAGGGACAGCTTTAAATGCAGCCTCTCCCTCTCTAACAACATGATAATATTTTGTCTCAGTATACCTAGTATCCCCTCTTGTGTAGGACCGCACTCTGGTTGCTTCACCATTAACAGAGCCGGATGTATCACTATCAAATAACCAAAACGGTACATAAATCCCTGTTAATTTTTCAAGCTGCGAGGTCGATGTAAAGAATTTGGAGAGCAATGGCTTTTTCTTACACCATTTGATAAAAATCTCAGTCGCTTTATCCCGATTAAGCTTAAACGGGATGACCTTTTCCGGACGGAACTCCCCCTGCAAACGTCTAGGTAAAATCGTAGGATTATGGCAATAATAACAAAATGTCGCTGCCGTAATATCATCGGTCACAATCTCTGCACCACAACTATTGCAGCTATATCCTGTTGCCTTGTCTTCATATTCTTTATCCTGCTCTATTCTTTGTTCTAGAGCCTCACCGCTCATTGCCGCTTCGATACTCGCTTGTTCATTACTGATAAAATCCTTGACATCCTGTTCACTAAACTCACTTAAACAATAATCACAAGTCCAGTTTTGTGATTCCGCCTTAAATGCTAAAGGCCCACCACAATTGATACACTTGTAAACTATAACACCCAAGTCTCAACACCTCTTTATCTACAAATGATGAAACAAACCAACCATCAAAGCTTATTTCCACATTCCGGACAGAATTTCATCATTACATTTTCAGGTAGAGTAAATCCACATTGACTACATTTCAAGACTTTTGGTTCAGGTTTTTTTGTGCCACAGTCAGTACAGAATTTCCCTTGATTCTGTGAACCACATTCACATGTCCAAGTATCTTCTTGGGGATTTGGCTTTGGTGTTCCACATTCTGAACAAAATCGACCACTATTAGTAACTCCGCATTGACATTGCCACTGCCCTGCTGAAGCCTTTTCTGAATTCGTTTTGTGTGAAGCTTGCTCCTGCATTTGTTGTCTATTTGTTTCTGAGGCAGCTCCCATAAAACCACTAGTACCCTGCATTCCCATACCAACACCTAAAAAACCCTGCATCGACCCGGCTGAATTAGACCCAGCTGCTTCCAATCCTTTTGCTATAGATCCCTGAACAAAACCTTCCCTAATCGTTGGATCCTGAAGCATGGCCCCTTTATTTCTCATGTTAATCAGCTGCTGTGATTGTTCATCATATGTAATACTATTAATACCGACTGACTCAACCTGCATCCCACGCTTCTGTCTCCAGTCTTCATCCAAGACATTAGCCATATACTTCGCAAGCTCCATTCCTTGTGACGGAACAAACGAAATTCGAACTCCATTACTAGACATTTGATTAATTGCTGTCTGCAAAGCATTCATAAATTCTGATAAATATTGCTCATTTATCTCATTGATTTCAACAACTGATTTATTTCTTGGAATCGCTTCAACGAAAAATTTAAGCGGATCCTCGATTTTAATCGAATAGCTCCCATGTGTCCTTAAAAACAATTCCGCATTATAAAAATTATCAAAGTAATTAATCGGGTTACGCGTCCCAAACTTAATTCCTTTAATCTCCTGCAGATTGATAAAATACACTTTTTGTGCCGAAGATGGAACACCACCGAACTTAAACCGATTGAAGGTTTCATACAATGCGGCCTCAAATTCCCCATTAAATAGCGACGGTTGCGAAGAGTTTTCAACCTTGTAATACCCTGCCTCCGCTGTATAATCAATGATCTTTCCTCCATCCACCAACAACATAAATTGGTTCGGATGAACATGGATAATAGATCCATTTGAAATTGTTGAATCGGTCCCTTTAAAATTACTATTTCGCTTATCCTTAGCTCTTACTTTAACTCCAACAGACATAACAGTATTATCACTCATAGCTTGCGGCTCAATCACTTCAAGCCATTGATCCGCAAGACCACCACCTATTGCACCCATAGCCGCCTTAACAATTCCCATATTACCCCTCCGCACATTAATTTTTTATTATATTTCACTAATTTAGCTTTCATTCATCATATAATCAACATACCACCCTTTAAGTATATCATTAACAATTATGTTTTTTTATAGAATAATCGGATAAAGAATTAACGGATTAAGACTTTTATAATTTGATAATTTCACAGTCTTAAAAAGCAATGTCTCAGAGATTTAAGTGCCCTCCCAAAAGTCACCAACAGCAAAAGAAATAGCAGGGTAATTCTTATAAGAAGAATTATCCTGCTTTTATTGTTTGTTCTAATTGAGAAAAAGGAATTCATGATTGCCACTGCGAATTCGGTTTGCTACTTTTGTTGCATACAGTCATACTTAAGGGCCAAGAAATACCCGCATGATTTTTCGATCCCACCTTCATATCCTCTAACACGACTTCAGCTTACAACTTCAACTAAAATTCCCTCACCAAATTTTGGGGAGGGTTAGGATGAGTGATGAAATTCTACAACTATATATTATTGATTATTACAAAAAACAATTGGGGAACACCAGCAAACAGAAAAACGCCATTATTTGCAAAAAATTGTACCAGGCAACATTCAGCAGGAAGTTAACTGGCACTTTGAACTAGGAACCAAATGGGCTTTTATCCTACTGTATGCATCCCTAATTTCTCGATGATTTCTTTTTGCAATTCATTAATATTGAATGGGACGATGACGTTTTCTGCTAATTCCCTTTTTCGGTCTAGTAATTCATGCATTAGTTCTTCCACTGTTCCTTGTGGGAAATTTTTTTGGTCGGTAGTAATGATTTGGTAAACGAACACATCTTTTTGTTGCCCAATGCGGTAGGCACGGTCGGTTGCTTGATTTTCAACTGCCGGATTCCACCAGCGAGTATAGTGGACAACATGATTGGCGCTGGTGATCGTTAATCCTACTCCTGCCGCTTTTTGAGAAAGAATCAAAATTCCAAACCCTGAATGTTGGTTAAACATATTCACCACTGACTGACGATTATTGGTATTCCCATCAATCACTGGAACAGAGATTCCATATTTTTGCATTAAGATTCGTTTTAATATCGAATGAATTTTTCGAAATTCGGTAAATATCAAGATTTTCTCATTTTTACTTTTTACTTGGTCAATGATTTCTAGAAGTTTTTCAAGTTTTGGTACTTCTTTAGCTGGAAGAGTTTCGTAGTCTGGAATAATTACTCCCGGATGTCCGTATAATTGCCGCAATCTCATTAACATATTTAAAATGGCAACTTGTCCTGTTTCTTTTGTCTGTAGCATAGAAGCTGCAATAGAGCTCTGTGTAGATGATGCCTCCACTTTTAAAACTTTATCAGGATGTTTTGTAGGTAGACGATCATCAAGGACTTCTTTCTTCGTTCTTCTTAAATAGAAAGGTTTAATTTTTCTTAACAACCCTTCATAATCATTGGACTGAATATACATTCTTCTAAACTCTTTTAATGAGCCAAGTTCTCCAGGATGAACGAAGTCCATAATCGACCATAACTCTTCTAAACCATTCTCAACAGGGGTTCCTGTCATGGCTAATCTAAAATCTGATTGCATCGCTCTTAATGCTCGTGAACGCTGACTGCTGTGGGACTTGGCATTCTGGGCTTCGTCACATATGATTGATTGAAACTTAATTTTGCCTAAGATTAATTGGTCAATTTTCAAAGTATCATAACTAGTAAATACAAGGTCATAGTCAGAAATCATTTCGGAGGATTTCGCCCTTCCGCTGCCTTTATGAACATATATGCTCTTAGCTAATTGCGGAGCAAACTTATAAATTTCTTCTATCCAATTTTCAATTAATGCAATTGGCATTACGACTAAGGTTGGTTTTAGCTTCGCTTTTTCCTTTTGATGCAGGAAAAATGTTATCACTTGGATTGTTTTTCCTAATCCCATATCATCGGCTAACAGCCCGCCAATTCCTTTATTCTCTAAATGACAGAGCCAATGAAAGCCTTCTATTTGATGGGCAAACAATTCCGCTTTAAGGGTCACTGGTATAGGATAAGAGCGTAAATTGGATAATTTGTTATTGTCCAAAACAAATTCTAATTCATCTTCATTGTCTTTTATATCAAGAGCAAAGTGTTGCTTAATTTTATTTTCTTCATCAGATGGTAAGTCTAACAATTTTCTTCTAAGTTTTGGATCTAAGTAAATCCATTTACCGCCATGTTCAACGTACTGTTGATTTGGGTTTTTTTCCATTAAATCAATTAAAAAATCCGGTGAATAACTTACCGTGCTTTCTCCATCTTCATTAAACCACTGAAAACCCGTTCCCTCATTATAAATCGGACGCACTTTTTCAATTGTGATAAGCCCACGTACACGTTCTGAAAACGCATCAAGGTCAATCATATAATCATGTTCCGGGATAATCGCAGATGGGTTATCTAAAAAAATCGGAACCTCTTCACCTGTAATATGTTTTTTGGTGAAAATATGTTGTAAATCTTCCTTTACTTGGCTCGTTTTGATAAACCTCTCTCTTTTAATTCCCTCTTTCACACTACTCACACTTGAAGGCTGGTTGAGATGGTCGGTTTCCAATCGATTATTTCCTTTTGCAACTAGCTCAATATGTTCATGACTATGCACGTTAATATCTAAATCATAATGATCTACAACGTGATAAGATTCATTTTCAAGGAAATTTTCAAGCTTTATATTCGCTTTCTTTGCAAGGGCCTGACAAATACCAATTTTTTCGTATCCACTTTCCCACTGTGCTTCGATTGCTTTTTTTAATAAAAAAACTGTTTCTGGAAGTAAATGCAATTCGTCATTTTGTTGAAAAAATACCCCTATTTGATCTCCTACCCGATCAAATAATTTCCCTTCAGAGTTTCGCAGCTCAAGTTTTAAATCCGCTTCTTGTGGCAATGATTTTAGCAGTAGCTCCCCATTAATATTCATTTCTTCAGCAGGTAAGCCAAGTTGCTGGAGAATATCAATTCCATTATCATCCTTGGTAATTTGATAATAATCCTCGTAATTGAGAATTTGGTCGTAAATAAAACCATTCTCATAAAGTTCTTCCCAGGCAACATAGCTAGTGAACCCTGGCACTTTATATAAGTCTTCAATCTCTTGTTTACTTAACGGCAGAACAAGGTTAGTCGTCCTTTTCCCATCGATTAATTGAAGTTTGATCTCCACTCCCTTTTCTTTAGGAGTCAAATCTACCTTCATCTCTCTCCGCTTCTTTTTGAAGAAGAACATCTTTTCTTACCTCCCATCCAAGGTTGGTACGGAGCCAATTATCAAATTTCCATTGCCAAGATCCATTATGAGTTAGCCAACCACCTTTTACAGTACGATATTTGTCCATTAGCTCACTTCGTTTAACTTCTTTAGGCACATAATAGGATCTCTGGTATTTTTCTTTTTCGTCGAGCATGTTTTCAATTTTCTTCTGAAAATTTCGATTAAATTCAGAAGTCTTATATACATAAACAGCACCAGTACCAAGTACTTCCATAATGACTACATCTGAAAAATACATAATTAATGTTGAGCGATTATCAGTTACAACCACATCTTCTAAGTTGACAATAAATTTTTTCCAATATTTATAACGTTCATGATTGGTGTTGATGTTTCCAAAGAAATCCTTTATTTCCATTTTAAGAATCCAATTGGCAAAGCGCTTTTTCTCCTCTTCACCTACTTGTTTCCATAACATTGGCTTACGGCGATAGGTTTTTAGTCTCTCGTAAATTAGCTTCCCTAATTCTTTAACATTATTAAGCTTTTTACAATTCTTAATTAAACCTTCCGCCATTCGCTGTTGTTCATCATTGGTCGCAGATTGGAAGTATTTTTTGTATACTCCCTTTTCTTTAATAAAAAAATTCTCATCTGCAAAAGAAAAGACTTCCATTAAAACAAGCTTATATATTGGGAAATTATCCGTTAAAAAATAACTCTCTAACTCATTTAAAAAATGATTATCACTTTCATATGCATGAACTGCTAAATGTCGGACAGGCTTCTTGCTGTCTAATAAGAGTTTCCACTTGTCAGCCTGTTCTACTGTAAACCTTCTTTTAAGCTTTTCTTGATGAATCGAATAGGAGTATTTTAAGAGTTTCCATAGCTCATCAACGTCACATGTTTGATAGACAGAATCAACTAGTACTCTAAAAAGTCTTTTTTCGCCATTCGCATTTGATTTAATTACACTTAAGAGTTTATCTTTTAGTTCCGGTCTTAGGTTTTGATGGTATAAATTTGGCAACAACAATTTTCTTCTCCTGCTTAATTTCTCTGCCCATTCTACAAAACGATTGGTAGGGAAATCCTTTACAATCTTAAATTGTTCTTTAAGGACTTCCAGATCCCCTTTATATTTTTCATTTACATTCTCAATTTTCGATTCTATGATTAATTTCCGATTGTCTCGCAGCCAATCAGTTAGTAATGCCGGTTGGTACTCGTATTTCATTCCTCCACCAACTTTTGAATGGCTTTAATTGCCTCATCTTCTTTTAATCTGAATAAAAATTCAACACGTCTAGAACGATCCGGATCATATTCTCCATTTGGGTTATTTAATGGTTGGTTAAAGCTTCTTCCGTTTGCTGTAATATAGGTTTGAGAAATTTCCTTAACTGGGAACGGTGGAAATTCACCGCTATAAATGTAGTTTAGTACAGAAAATGCTCTGTCCTGTGAAAGTCCCATATTATATATATAAGTACCTTGCCTATCAGTGTGCCCTTCAATAATGATGGTTGAAATCTCATTTTTGAACTTTTCTTGGAGAAGAATGTCTAAATATTTTGGTATAAATGCATTTAAAAATTCTTTCCCTTCCAAAGATATATCAGCTGAATCGGTTGCAAAAAGGACACTTCCTGGAAATCTTATTGCTCCAGTTTGTTGGTCAATTTCGATGGCCATATTGGATTCCTTAAATTCTTCAGTTAACGCTTTAATGATATCCGTTTTTACCGATACAACTTCGTCTATTTCCTTTTCCTTTTTTTCAAGGAGTTCCTTATAATCTAGGATGACCACTGTTAACAACAGAGCAAATACCATTAACATAGCACTCATTAGATCAGCATAAGACATCCAGTAATTAACTTCTTCCTTTTTTCTTATTCTCATTTATGATTCACAGCTTTCGTTCTGCTCATTTCTTCTGTTAAATCCTCTAAAGTATCTACGAAATCCTTTTGTAAGTCACTAAATTGATACACTAGTTGACTCACTTGTTTAACCGCATTGGTTAAAGTTTCATCAAAATGTTGATAGGTTTTAGACAAGCCATTATCAATATTATCGGAAAAATCTTTCACCGACACCTGCAATGTCTCCCTTGTTATTTCAAATTGATCTTTCGTTGTTGTCCAATTAGTCTTCATGACACCCAACTGTTCTTTCATTTCACTCATATATCCTCTAGTTGTTATAAGTGTTTCCTCCACAACTTCATTAGTCTGTTTTTTCATATCGATGAGTTCAGGTAATAAAGAGGTTTGTAATTCCTGCATGCTTATTAGTTGATCTTTTAGAATTTGAATATTACCAACCACATTTTTAAGTTCTGGGGCAATCGGTGTAATGTGTTCGACTACTTCTTTTACATTTTGGAGAAGTACATCAGATTCCTTCAGCATTGTCGATTGAATATTCATTGAATCAGAAAATTTATTGGTCATTTGTTGGAAAGTTGAGGTTAAGCCTTTTGAAACACTCAAAACCTCATCTAAAAGGTCTTCATATTTTCTTTCTATGTTGGAATTGAATTCCTTAAATCTTTCCGTCAAACCGTCATACTTCTCAGCAAGAGATTGGTTGCTTCGCATCACCTCTTGCTGGACAGGAAGTTGATCATTTGTCAATTGTTGAATGTTTTGAAAGGTAGTTGACAAATCACCCATAAAAGTAGAAGCTTCTGAGTAACTACTTTTCATTTGGTTTAATTCATCTGTCATTTGTTCAAATGTTTCGAACAGTCTTTCTGTTCGCTCAACAGTCTCTGTTTGGCTTGTTTGTGATGATGCAAAATTATCGACAACTTGATTAATCGTTTGGACCATCTGTGTTTGTAGCGTTTGCGAATCTTTTATCAGCGAACTGAAATCAGAAATTGATTCTTGTGTATTTCCAGCAATCTGTTTTACCAAACGGTCAGAAATATCATGGCTATTATTTTTAGATAATTCTAATTGATTTTCTAATAGCTTGGACTGTGTTTCTACACCACTATGCAATTTTGAAAATTGATCGTTTAATTGTGAAAAGGCGGAACTTACATTACCATTTGATTCGTGTATCGTCATAACCATTGGCTGCATAACTTTCTCTAAAGCATCTGTTAGCAATGTTTTTAGATGATCTGACTGATTCCTGGTAATTTTCTCAAGACGATTTAAGAATAGCTCCTCATCATCAACACTTAATAAATAATCCATTTTTTCTGCATGCCAATCAATATTTGAATCAAGTTTACTACTAATAATGCGATCTATTGCAATCCAAAAAAGAGATAAAAGAACCCCGAAAACCGATGTGTAAAAGGCTACTTTCATCCCATTTAATAGACCACCGATTCCTGTCCTAAGTGCCTCAGTATCTCCTATTTGAAGGTCAGATAGTCCCATCGATAACCCAACAAATGTACCTAACACACCGATACTTACACTTATTCCTGCACCAACATCCATTAATGGACGGTATCCCATGTGATAATGCATTATGTCATAACCAAAGAATGGTTCTACATTTATTCTTTCATCTTCTTTTTTCTCTGAGATTCGATTGTAATAACGCTTCCAAAGTTTTTTGTATCGAGATTCCTGTATCGTTGTGAAAATGTCATTGATTTTTTTATCGATTCCATTGGCTTCTGTTGAATTGGTTCTTTTAATTTGATCAAGTTTTGTTTTAACTTTTTTCATAATAACAATTTCTTTATTAATTCTTAAAACCTGAAATAAAATTAATATTAAAAATAAAACGAGCTGAAACAATAAGAATCCACTAGTAAAATTGCTTACACCAAGTTTATTGGCTTGAGTAAATATATTTTCAAAAATTGAAAACAATAAGAATCACCTATCTTCCGATTTTTTAAGTCAACGTTTTTAATAAATTAAAATTAGCAGAAATACGAAAAACCTTTACAAATAAGAGCATATTGTCAGAAATCCCCCAGGATTCAAGAAACGTCTTCACGAACCATAACTACACCATTTTCATACTCATTTTCTAATATTACATGTCTATTATACAAAATCCATGTAATATTATGGGATTTATCAAAAATTTTATTACAGATTATAGAAAACCAACATGAAGTCCCGGATTTCCACTCTATTACTAGCAATTTTCCAGTATTCATAACTAGTTCAAAGGTAGAAACTACATCGAAATAAAATAGACTTACCCACTAAACTATCGTGGTAAGTCTATTTGTGTACGTCGATTAATTCTATTACATTAAAGAAATCACCCTTTGTATGAGCAAAGGGTAATTTAAACTTCTTACCGTAAACTCCTGTAGGGTGTGTCAATACCTCTAATATCGCTGTAGCTGTATTTTTGGAGAAAGAAATGAATAATCAATAATTGCGGACTTAAACATTTATTAATTCAGATTGTTGTCCCTCACTTTTCTGCTTTCTATTAGAATCTAGTTTTAATATTTCTTCAAGCTTTTGACGGAGTCTTTTTTCTTCTCTACTTTCAGTAGTTTTCATTCTTAAAATCGGAATATTGTATTTTTGTAAAATATTATCCTTCATTTTGTCACGCTTTAATTGCAATGGATTGTTCGCATGATATGCATGTCCGTCAACTTCCACAACCAAAACTGGAATCTTATCTAGCTTGTTAAAAATTACAAAATCAGTATGAGTTAGAATATTCATTGCATACTTTCTTTCTACTTCAGTTAGTTTAATCGGGTCTTTTATTAGCATCCTTAACGGCTGATGGAGCACCCAGTCAAGGCTTTGGAATTCTGGATGAGACAATACTTTTTCAATAATTGCATTCATCAAATTCTCGGATTTGTAATCAGATACATTTTTATTTTTCTTTATCATTTCTAACAATTTATTAGAATAATTTTTGTAAAGCAGATCAAACACTGAGTAGATTTGGCTCTCAATTACTTCAAAATTATTATATTGAATATATTTTATTAAGTCCCCAATATTGGTGCCTTTCCATTCTTCGCTACCCTCTGATACAACAACGATCAGTTGATTTACTGCACGGGAAACAGCAACATTTATAAGATTAGAATCATCAGCAAAATCGTTCACGCCAATTTCATTCGCTACTGTCGAAAGAATAATAATATCTCTTTCTCTGCCCTGATACTTATGAACGGTGTCAGCATCAATCTTCCCATTTCCTACAACCTTCTGGAATTCATTAGCTTGCAATCTAAAGGGTGAAATAACTCCTACCGATTGGTTTCCACTATTAATTATTTGCTCTGGTATAATTTCCTCCAAAACAACGTCAATCTGTCTTTGATTTATCTTTCCCCTTGCATGGTTACCTTTAGCAGTTTTATATACAATAAGGGGTTTATCTGAATCCCTTTCATTTGTTAATACAATAAGTTCGTTATTATAAAATTTTTGGTTACAAAACCCAATAATTTTGGGATGGCAACGATAATGTTCTTTCAATAGAGTTTTAGGAATGTTTTTGAATAACTCAAGAAATGAAGTTAAAATGCTTTGTTCTGCATAATTGTATGCAGAATGCAATCCATACGAAGCAAATAGATTACTTGTTGTTTTTGCAATTTCGGGTGGAACAACATTTGGGAGTTGCTTAATATCCCCCACAATAACAGCGTTTTTGGCACATGATAAAGCGAGGGCACCAGCAACTAAATCAACCTGTGATGCCTCATCTATAATAACGTAATCAAACATATAATCTTGTTCTACACTATTTCTCAACGAATGTGTTGTACTTAGAATAACCGGATACTCGTTAATAAAATTTCTAAACCCCCTCCTAAGTGCAACATCTGTAAAAACGGTTCGATTTCCACCACCTCGATATTTATCAGCCAATTTCGCCTTAAATAAGTCTATTGAAAATCGGCTATATTCTTTCATTTCATTTTCAAAATCATAGTTTTCAAGTTTATTGGATAATGATTTTATTTGATCAGTAATCTCAATGATTTTTTTCTCATAATAGGTTTTTTGTAAAAAAGAAATCAAGACTTCTGGTGGGTTCTTATAGAATTTAAAGTTGAATATTCCGTATAGAAATATATTTTGAATTTTATCTTTAAAAGAGAATTTTCCATGCTCTTGTTTCCTTTTATATTCAAGAAGAAATTTCAAAACCTTGTCAGAACTAAAATTCATTAGGGAATTAAAATTGATGGATTTAATGTCTTTAAATTCATGATAATATTGCATAAAATAGCCAAATTCTGTTTTAAGTTTGGATAATTCCTGTTTAAAAATTGCACATTTATTTTGGAATTTTAGCATTTCATTCAATTTCTTCTGAGATGTTTTTAACATATTACTAATTGATTGAAACTCGGCAGTTAGCATTGACCACTCAACCATATCAGGATATGTGCTTTTCTGTTCAGAAAAAAATTTCTCTTTATTTTCCTTATTTCCTAGATAGGCTGCAAAAAAACCCACACCATATTTCTCTAGTTTTTCAAGGATATTGGCTGTGGCAGAGTTATTATTGGAAACAACGGCGACGGTTTTGTTATTCATAATCGCATTTGCAATAATATTGAGGATAGTTTGCGTTTTCCCAGTTCCCGGTGGTCCTTCTATAACACTAACTTGCTCAGTTAAGGCTTTTTCAGTTGCTGATTTTTGGCTAATATTAAATCCAAAAGGGTAAATGATTTGGGGAAACTGAGATTGACTCATTAATGGTTTTCCTTCTAAATATGCTCCCAAAACACTGTTTGCATTAACCTTTGTGAGTTTATTATATTGTTTCCCTAAAAAACTACCCTCCATTTCAGACTTAATACTTACTTCATTTGCAATAGTTTTTAAGTATTCAAACGTACTTTTTGCAGAAAGATTGGATAAACAGGATTGTTCAATAAGGATATTTGACCTATTATATACTTTCTTATATCCAGTTTTAAACACTATTTTAACTATATGGCCAAAATCAAGAATACAAACAATACCTGATAACGGAAATTTATTTTCAAAAACAATACAAGTTTTATGATTAATTAACTTAGGATTTTTGTACCAAGTAATATTGTATTTTTTATAAGTATAATCTTTATTACTATTTTGATATCGAACTATCCAGTTCCCATTTAGCTGGTTGCAAGAGTCAATTTGAGCTGTCTTATCCTCATTTTTAATAAGGATAAGGTTTTGCTCTTCATTCATGGTTTGGGTCACCTCCCAATATTAGTTGGATTCCAAAATCCTTTAATAACTAAGTTTATCCTTTTCTAAATAATACTATATACATTTCACGCAATTTCATTTAATTCTATCAGAATGAGTAATTTGAGCAGCATAGCAAAGAAAAGGTGCAATGATTCTAGGTGAGCATTATCCCAGTAGTTTTCTCTTCCGACATTGGTTTGCGTAATCCTAATTTTTTTTACTAGCTTCTGAAAGATAGGATGAGTATAGCGAACTCATTGATCCAAGGGAGTATAATTAATCCATTTATTCTATTTCTTTCACTGTTCGTATCTTTGCCTCTTTCTAACTAATCCATTTCTCATATATACCTTTGTCTACGCACTCCATTCCAAACTGATTGCAAATATTATAGTCCATAGCAAAAGTGCCAGGCACTCTCCAGAAAATCGGATGGTGCCCAGCACTTCTTTTTTGGAAAATAAAGAATATAGCCAACCAGCTGATGACGGCCATTAGAATTTACCACTTCCGCCATCCTTTGTACCAGTCTTTGACAAGTGATTTGCCACACTTCGACACCAACTTCTTACCAATAAAATACTCCTCTAATTCATTACCAACTTGTTCATTTCTTTAAGGAAAGTAATGTTTCCCTTTTTTTAAGATTTTAATAATTTTCCAATTCGATTAACGTTCATATCCGTTTTTGTTTGTCTTTGAGCTATATAATCAACATCAAATTTAAATGAATTCAAAATATCCGTATGTGAATTTACAATCTTTTCAATTCGACCAACTTTATCATTTAGTTGGGTTAATTCACCTTTTACTAGGCTTAATTCACTTTTCACTTGGCTTAATTCACTTTTCACTTGGTTTAATTCACTTTTCACTTGGTTTATTTCACTTTTCACTTGGATAAATTCACTTTTCACTTGGTTTATTTCATCTAAAATTTCTTTATTAGAATCTTTGACTTCTTTTAAAATCAGTTGAAACATATTTTTTTGATCCACTCACTAACAACTCCTTTAGCTCATATTAACATCTGACAAACAAAGTAAGAAGACATTTTTTCCATACCATTTTAATTACAATTACTCGTTAAAATAAACCCCTTAAAAAGAGGTTAGATGGATTGAGGGACTATTCCCCCTTTTACCAGAATTATACGTTTTTTTGAAATCTGCATCAGGATCATATTCACATGGAATTGGATTTTGTGGGATTAACGAACATATGCAATTAAAGGAATAATTCATGTTGAGTAGGAAGTAAAAGTGAGGATTTCACCAAGAACATTCGTACATTAAGTAGTGGGTTTCGAAATTGAAGGTTTCTAGGAGTTTGGCTATCATTATTCTGGTTTCTTCAATCTGCCAATAATAATATTCATCATAATCGTAGCTGCCGAAAAAACATCCTGGTCTTGTGGGTAAAATATCTGAAGGTTCTTCCCTGTCTGATAGAATTTTCATACATAGGTCGTAAAGGTCTTTTAGATTGTCTTTTGTAACGAGTTCAATAAAACAAGGTTCATCCTCACCATTTCGAAGGTTTTCAACAAACCAATTATGAATCTGATTGGCCTTTCTCCAATAGGCAACTTGTTCTCTCAAACTAGTCCATGAACGACCGAATTCCTCAAAATGTTTAATGTACGGCTCCACCTTCTTGTAAATTTCATTCTGTTTTGCTTGCAGTTTACTTAAGTCTAGATTAACCATTTGAACTTCATCGTAATCCATTCCTTCGATCTTGGGTAGTGATATTAAAAACATATCTAAGCCCATCTTCATCCTCCTTTTAACGTTTTTTCGGCTCTAGAACAGCCAAATAAATCTTATCATATATCCTTTCACATTCGTCAGACACATTATAGAGAAATAATGAATTTTCTGACACAAACAACAAGTACAAAGGCACCATCCAAGTTATTGGAAAACAACTTGGAGGTGCCTTTCACTTGCCAACCCTACCTAAAATCAAGTTCAGAGTATTAGGAATCTATCAAACCCCTATTCTATCCAAAAACCCTATTAATTGCTCACTTCTTTGAACCAATTTATCAATGGCCTGTTTAACTTTTCCAGCAAAATAGGAATTGTCACCCCCTGGAGTGAGTTCCATCAAGCTCAGCTTATGATCAGGAAAATCAAAGGTACGGTCAGTTCCATAACGGTTGGGATAGATTGCCCAGACTTCCTGAACCGGACTTATATTAAAAGGGTTTGCGATGTTTTCCCCAAAAAGGAAAGGAGAATGCAAGTTATCACCATAGCTAACTAATTGTCTCATGACACCATTTTGCTTATTGGAATAAATAAGATTTTGATTCCAAATGGAGTATCTTGGCCGGTATTTTAAATCAAAAATGATACTGCCGATATATAACTCATTTTTATATACATCCAATCTACCGTCAGGGCAGGTATGAGTTCCACGGGTAAATAACGGATTCTGTTTGTTTGTCAGCTTGCTTTGCGTTGGTAATAACGCTTCATACACCAGGTTTACCCGAAGGCTATCCTTTCGGAACACAACCACTGTTTGGGGAGGCAATGTGGGAAGGATTAATCGGTTGCCATCAAAGTGCTCACTGAATGCCCAGCCTTTTTCCGGCATAAAGCTCAATTCTTGACTACTAAGCACTTTAATAAATTGAATAAAGCCCCATATCTCATAAAGTTTATCTGTTCGTTTCCATTGATAAGAATACGATTTATCCATCGTCAACTGGATGTTCTCATCACCCAGCTCCCGGTAAAGCTGATATAGGGCACGATATCTGGGATCACTATTCATTATATAAGGGACGACAGACGATTGTGATATCCCGACACTGTTATACCACGGGGAAGTCTTAATCCATTGGATCGCCCCCCTCATTTTTCTGGCCATTTCATTTAAATTCTGAAGCTCAGACAGGGTCTTTCTTTTTTCCGCTTCAGTTCGAAATGGACCAGCAACATGAGAGTTATGAATACTGTTCTCCATTCGTTCGACCGCTTCCATAAACCCGGTCAAGGTTTGTGAAACAGACCGAATGATTTTTTTTACCAGGCGGTTCTCTGGTAAATCATAGGTTATCGCACTCAGCGGTGACTTGAGAACATGTTCGTGTTCTGGATGACTGCCCCGATGTCTAACTGTTTTTTCATCAATCATTCGGCACTTTTCCTTTGGAACTAACAGATAATCCTTGTTAATTCTATAGTTCACCTTGCGATACAAATCACTTATGGCCGCCATCACAGATGGGAATCGGTTCTTAATCACAATAAACTGGCCAAGCATACCTGGGGTAATGCCCTCAACACCCGAAATCATCCCCGTTCTGTTTAAGACAATCTCCCTAGCAAGACCCATTAATTCCTTTTCAACTTCATCCCTCATGATTTCCCATTGGCTTTCTTCCAATTGCTTAGGAATTACTTTTATCCAGCTGAAAAATGATTGTCCATCAGCAACAACTACCAATCGATAAAACCCGGGAATCAACGGATAATATTCCTCTTTATTAGAAAACAGCGTGACCGACTGTTCCGATGGGAGCAAATAAACCTCACCCTTTTCCGGATCGACTTCTATTAGGTGTTCCGAAAGGGTGTCAAGACCATCCATATAAAGGCGCAAATTTTTGTTTGGCGACCGGAACAGAATTGAAACATCAATATTTTCCTTAATCTCTAGGAAAACAACTTCCCTTTTTTCATAAAAATCCAGTTCATTTGTAAAAAAATGTTCAACTTTGCCTGATAAAATCTGTTCTCCCCTTGTTTGGATAAATGCGACTTCAAATTCATTAAAGGGTATAGCCATTTATCTTCAACTCTTTCGCCTTTTGAATGATCACATTTCTGGTTTCGTAAAACTCAGAAACATCATGGTAGCAGTCGAGAATATCCCCTAATTTACTGTCAGTTATCGAGTCATTGTGAAAATCATAAGCGCCAAAGAACTGTCTCAGTTGCTCTTCAGGCCCTCTAACTTTTGTTAAAATCCGTTGCACGATTTGCAGGTCAAAGGCATCCTGCCGGTTCAAATATTCATTTTGCGGCAAATTTTTCAGGTACTTGTCAATTTGACGCACAATTCTTGGACCCGCACCCATGTTTTTGCTGACCTTTTGTAATTCCTGATGAATCTCCCATAGCAATGACAATTCCTTTTCACTAAGTAAAATTTGTCGGCTACTATGTTTGAAACCATCGTATATTTCAAAGTTTACAGTCTCTTTTTCCTTTTTTAATGGCGCTCTTTTTTCTTCAGCAACAGTCAGCATTTCCTCTGTCACTTCCCTCAACTTTCCAAACGGCATCACATTAAGCGATATGACGTTGGCGCGATCAAGGACCTTATCCGAAAAATGATAGGTCGATTCATCCAAATTGACTGTCCCGACAAAAATAACATTGTCCCCGATTGGAAATACCGGCGGATATTGCGCTGAATTGTACAACCTATTTTCCAAATTGTCATTATAAAGTCTTAGCACCCGGCGAGGTCCAGATTCAATTTCAAGAACAGACAGAAACTGCGAAAAATAATGTTCCACCCTCGCTAGATTCATCTCATCAAAACAGATAATATGAAGCTTTTTCTTATTCTCTTTGGCACTGATCAACGCATTAATCAGCCCCGAATCTCCTGGCCGATACACCATATGGAGAGTATCAGCATAACCAATTAAATCAGCATCATCCGTCCATGATGGTCGGACTGGAATAAACGTCATTTGATAATTGTCAAACAAACCGAGCGCTTTTCCATACGCCTGAACAATTTTCGATTTCCCCGTCCCACTCATCCCGGCAAGAATAACTAAATTGGACGACTTCATCGCAGTATGAAAATTGTAAAGATCCTTAACATCGTACAACAACCCCTGCTCTCGCGTTACCTGGACAAACTTATCCATCAGCTTTTCTTCAGAAAATGCGGCTTCAGACTGAGGTGCTATTTCCCCTTTTCGTTCCAACTCATCTCCAACAGCTCGTTCTACCATATTTCCTTCTTGTTTTTTTGAAAAATTGACCTCAGCAGTGGTAACTTCGACTTGTTTCGTTGCAACTTGTGCAGGTTCCAAAATTTGACCATCATTTGTTTCACCATTAGTATCTGCAGCCGTCATCATTCCTGAAATGTAACTATAAATCTCGAATGGAACAAACATAATGTCCTCATTTTGATAACAATCATCGATCCATTCTTCCTTGAACGGGATTGACTTAATTGGTTTATTCACCGTAAAGGCAAACCCACCATGAGCATAATTGTGATTCTCAAATTCTCCAAAAATGATAAAATCATATTCACCATTTTTCCACAGGACAAATTCTGGAGTATCATTTGCTTCAATCGATATATTTTCAATTCTACCGACATATTTGCGTTTTTTCAGTTTTTCTGTAAATTCTACTAACGTACACCCATGCTCTTCCTCGCTGAACACTGGTAAAGAGATGAGTGATACTTCATCACAATAGCTTTCTGATTTGGGCAATAGTTTGATTTCCCTCGCAATATAAACCTCTGTGTGATCGTAGATAACTTTCCGCTGTGGTTTGAAAACAACTAGATTATCTTTCAGGAAATCTTTCAAAGCCTTGATGCGATCAAAGAGATGGTTATGATAATTGTCTTCAAAGCCCCACTTCTCTAAATCGTTCCCAAAACAGGTTACTAGTTTGACGTTTGGAAAACTTTCGGGTGCCTCAGATATAATTTTTACAAAAAATTGGATGACATTCTGGCTATTAATATAGATTGCTTGTTTATCTATTGAATTGAGAACATAATCTTCATCTGCCAACACCCCAACTAAATCAACATTCCATGACTTGTTCATCCGAATCTATCCCTTCACCATATAGTTCTCTAAGTCTACAAATGTATCAAACTCTTTGATAGGTCTTCCGTTCAATAAGGACCTAACTCGCTTTTTTGCCCGAATAGGTGTTTTGTAGTTCAGTACCCAAATTTGATCAGCATGATCAAATACTTGTTTATTTTTTTCATCTTCTATTTCAGCCACTTCGACAATATCAAGATCAAATTTTTGATAGTGCTGCACTCTAGTATTCTTGGGATCGCCAATGATGGCGACTTTAATTTTGCTTACTGGTTTATTAGTCTGAACAGGTGTTACTTCCCTGGGATTTTCGATATGATTTTTTTCAAGTTCCAGTGCTGTTCTTGTATTTAAAAGTTCAGCATTTAAACTGGCAATTTCAGCATCCTTTTTCTTTAATTCTTCTAGTTGTTGATTAAACTTTTTCTGCAGCTCTTCCTTTTCAGTTGTAACCCTAATCGACTTATTCTTTATCTTTCCTAGTTCGCTTTTTAGCGTTTGCATTTGGTGAACAAGGTCCTTTTTTTCTTCTTTCCACAGCTTTTTCTGCGTTTCAAAAGAAGTCTGCATGGTTGCAATCTTGGCCTTGTTTTCTTCATTTTTATGTTCTGATTTATTAAGTTTTTTCTCTAAACTCTTCACTATTTTTAAGGCTTCAGCCAAATCATTCTCGAGAAGTGCATAATTGGACTCCTGTTCGTGGTTTGTCTGGTTTGTTCCCTCTGGTTCTGTTTCTCTATCCTCACTCTCGCCTGCTCGGTTTTCTAAGAAATCAAGTTTCCCTTCTTCTTTCCATCCAGCAAATAAATCATAGGCATTATTGACATCGTTTTCTTCATCGCTTGAGAGCAGTAGACAGAATAACCACGATGGTTTTATAGTGCTATTTTCAATAATCTCTAGCAATTCTTCTTTATTTTTACCAAAAAAGTCATCTGAATTTTGAATATCCTTATTTGTTAATGATTGAAAAAAACCCTTTAAATCATTGATATTTTTGGGTTGGCAAATGGCTTGAATGAGTTTGGGACGTAATAATTTAAAGTTTTTATTCGCTGAATTTATTTGCCGAAAACCCGGAATTTTAATCTCCATTCCTTGTGCAAAATTGGCGATCTCTTTATCTGAAAAACAATCAATCGTCCATTTCCAAATTTCCTTTTCCTGGTCTTTCATTTTAAGCCCTCCCATTTTCTCTATCCCTCTATTTTTATTGCAATTACGGTGGCCAACTAATAATCTTCATTCATAATCCCCCTAAAATCCAAATCATTCTATTCAGAAAAGACACACTACCCTTACATTTTACTAAATATTTACACTTTTCCACCTTCATAAAACCAACATCCTGTGAACCTTTTTAGACCACACAGTTGTGGCTTAAGGCGGCGTGCCACCAGGGCAGGAACGGAACAGTCCTTCTGCTTTTTTGGGTCACAGGGGCGGTTCTCCTGCTTCTTTTCATGGTTAAATTTGCATACTTTTTACATATTTTTGTGGATGTTCCTAGTTTTGTTTTGGTAGGGTCTGCGATTTCTATATTTTTTTGAGAGGAGAGCTTTATTTGAGGTGAAATTATTGAATTCTGTGGATTACTTTCAGCTCCTCTTATCCATCATCTTACAGCTTCATATAAAATAACCCTCACCAACTTTGGTAAGGGTTATTTACAAGTAAATGATTTCAGGACAAATTATTTAAAACTAGAAAACAAAAACACATTAGAAGTTTCCCTTCACCTCATAATTTGAAACTTCCACTAGTCGGGGTCTACTAGCCTTTTTTCTGCGATAACTAAAAAAGGACTTGGTGCCGTTTGCACCAAACCCCTTTAAATGATTTTTCCTTTTAATTTATTTGCTAATCGTATCCATTTTACAGATAATATTTCATGCAAACATCAGATATTCCCCTAGTATTAGCCCCACCTACGCTAAATACCTCGACGACCACGCATGCCGTCCACCTAATATCACTATAACAGAAAACGCTTACATTAGTAAAATATTCTGCTCACCAGATTTCAGATACAACAAAGAGGCAGAAGATCCGTCCCCTTGTTCCCTCTTTAACTAAACATGATTTCTAAAATTTCTGAGAATCTCCTGAAGGTCTTGATATTTTTCCCATAGTTTCCATCATGTGGTTCCTTATATAGGGAGTAGCGATAGTTTGTATTATCAACCTCTATGATCTGTCTTTTAGTTTTTTTGATTATTTCTAAGTATTCCGAGATTTGACTGTCTTGACTTAATATTGTACTTATATTCAGTTTCTCTGGGGGTTCTAGAGTGCATTCTACCATAATGCTGTAATACTCCATATTCGGCATATGTACGGATAAAATATGAGGTTTTCGATTCAAAGTAATAATGAGGCCATCTCCAGAATCTGCTTTCAAATCACCTTGTCTATCACCACTGACAGTAAATCCCTGCTTTTTTATATAAGTAATGAATTCTGAGACTGCCAAGTCTAACAATTTCGGAGTATGAATCTCTAAAGCAGCATATCTTTTAATTTGGTATTCATTAACCAAAGCATGAGCTTCCTCATGCAAAGCAATAATTTCTTTTTGTTTAGCGATATCCATATAAATACCTCCTTAGTTTGTAAAAGATAAAAACCTCTCAACTAGATCTTAAACTACTCCAGAGAAATAATTCCTATTTGCCCTTAATCTTCGAATATTATTATACCAATATACAGCCAACAATTTTAGTAATTACTCACAGTTAGCGATTATTTTTTTAAAAAAATTCGAAATACACTGGTGATTTTGACCGTTCCATATTGCACCACATCTTTTTACTAACTTGCCGGTTGAAATGATTACAAACAATGGCGACTCTTTTGTAGAGTCGCCATTGTTTGTTGTGGAACTGATGTAAAAAACTCGACCAAAATACTAGGAAAATGAAATCATTCACTTGGCACTGTGAATAATGTTTTTTATAGAGTGCCAGTTCCTAATCGTTTATACTAATTTTTTAAAGTCAGTTGAAATAGTTAAATCTCTCCATTGATGTAAATCTTCCAATTGGCCTTCTAGTTTTAAGCGGATTCGATCATATACGTCTGTTCCTAACGGCAAACGTAGAGGAGGATTTTCTTCCTCAGTAACACGAACTAAAATCTCAGCCAAAATTCTTGGGTCACCTTTTTGTTTACCATTATTACTTACGATTCTGTGTCGTGTCGCACCAGCTGTTTGATCATATTCTTCGATTGGATTAGAGCGTACTAATGAACGTCCAGCCCAATCGGTACGAAATGCACCTGGTTCAATTATGGTTGTTTTAACCCCTAGTGGAGCTAGTTCTTCAGCTAGTGCCTCTGAAATCCCTTCAAGCGCAAACTTCGAGCTATTATAAATACCTACACCTGCAGAGCCAATTACTCCACCGACTGATGAGATATTGATAAAATGCCCAGTTTGTTGCTTTCTAAATAGTGGTATTGCCGCTTTTGTAACGTGAATTACACCAAATACGTTTGTTTCAAATTGGTTGCGAATTTCTGCTAATGATAACTCTTCTAATGCTCCAATTAATCCATATCCAGCATTATTTACCACAACATCAATTCGTCCAAAAGCATCAACAGCACTTTGAATTGCTTGCCTTGCTGCCTCTTCATTTTGTACATCTAATTGGACTGCTTTGACTCGTTCTGGAGCTAACAACTCTAAATCCTCGATTTTGGAAAGATCTCTTGCGGTTGCGACCACTTTAGCCCCCTTTTCGATTAATAGCTCTGCTAAAGTACGCCCAAATCCTGTTGAAGTTCCTGTAATAAACCAAATTTTTTGTTCTGACATATCATTTCCCCCTTAATTTTGGAAAAGCACTAAATGAATAATCTAATGCTAAAACACTTTTGTTTGTAATAAGAAACGAAAATAGTTATTTCCCATAAAAAACCGATTGATTGCTAAAATATCCAGTTTGTTTTCATTTACCACGACAAAAAGCTCAGGAGACAACGAAATCGTTTGTCCTCTGAGCCTCTGGTCGACCAGTGGGCAGAAAGTAAATTACTTAAACTTTATTAATTTTTGCGCACCGTTTAAGCTTAATCGTTTATCTAAAAGGAAAAAGCATACCAATAAAACCGATAAAACTTATAAGATTACTTTAACATATATTAATAGATTGTCAACATACATATTATTATTTATTGAAAATATATGGAACTAGAATGCAGAAAGACGGTTCTCCTGCTTCAATCTTTCGGCAGATATTGGGTTGCCCTAGGTTGATATTTTATATAAAAAGGACAGGAGAGCCGTCCCCCCCTGCTCAATGGTTCCTTGTTCTTTAAATATTCACAATTACCTGAGTTTTTCCATCCCGAAATGATTTATGCTTAATTTGATAATATTTGGGAGGTGCTCTAATTGTATAAATTACATATTATAAACGCTGGAACCCAAGAAATAATTCGTGAAAAGTCTTATAAAAAGCCGGATCTAATTTTAGGTTTGCTGGACTCTGCAAGAAATGGTCAGGTTTGTTTTCTATTTGATGAGGATTGTAGAACTTATACCGGGGATTACGTCAAACACACAATTTCTACTGACGAGGACTCAATCGTTTACAAAATGCATTTTAATCTAAAATTATCAGAAATACAGGCAAGGAAAACGAAAGAAACTTTAACTTAAACGGAAAAATCACCAAAAAATTATCTGGATATCTGGAATCTAATCATTTATATGAATGAATAGCAAGGCTAAAAACCAAGCCCTACGTGAACAGTTTTTGCGTAGGGCTTTTTTTCCAACTCCTAGCACTATTTGTTGTAGCTCCTAGGTTTAGTGGTATGTGGTAGCTTTGTCAAACATATACTAATTACGACAATAGGAATATTTCTACATAGTGAATACTGAATTGTTTTTGAAACATTTTGAGAATGGAGTGACATTGATTTATGATAATTGTAACTACAGAAAACATTCCTAATTATAAAGTAACTGAAGTGAAAGGTCCTGTTTTCGGATTAACGGTTAGAGCCCGCGGGATTGGCAAAGATATTTTGGCATCAATAAAAGGTCTTGTTGGTGGGGAAATAAGTCAATATACTGAGATGCTCGAGGATGCTAGAAAGCAAGCTATGGACCGGATGGTGATAAATGCAAAAGCGATGGGAGCGAATGCGATTGTTATGATGCGCTTTGATTCTGGAGAGATTGCTCAAAACATGAGCGAAATCGTTGCCTACGGAACGGCAGTTATTATTGAGCAGGTTTAAACATGGAATGGATTTTCGGCTATTTTGGGTTACAACTGATTCTCCTACTTGTATTAATCATGGTCTCCTGGTTTATCTGGGACCGCCGTTTCAAAAATAAACACGGGACTGATGTTCCCGAAGGGTTCCTCCGAACAAACGAAATTTCAATAGATCCGACAACAAAAAAGAGGTTAATCGTCTATTATAATCCTGATACTGGTGAGCGGTACTATAAGGAAGAATAATTACCTCAAGGGAAAAACCTTCTACTGGTGGCATGACTACTCGTTAATCTGGGATAAACTCTCGAGCGCTACACATCTTCTGGAAAACTGATGGATGTCTAGCATTATTGATATTGGATTTAAACAATCAAAGAAGCTCCCACCTATTTTGTTAGGTTGGGAGCTTTTTTTACTTGGATTTACCATGGATTAATGACGTGTTGGATCGTTGTTTCCATTGCCCCCCTTGGCGTCCTATTTTATTTGAACGAAAAGGTATATTTCGGCGTTGTTGTATTGTTGATTTTGTTTTTCTAGGCTAATATTTTGCACTACAATGGAGATTTTGGCTTGTTGATTTTCCTTTGTGAACGTTGCTTCATCTACCGAAATTAACTCCTTCGTTGCAGTATAATCGGAAAATCTATCATATAGTTCCTGTGTATTAAAGCTGATCAGCTCTTGGTCATTTTCCCCGATTAATTTAAGAGTTTGCTCCTTGTTAAAGACTTTAAGCATGGTGTATTGTTTACCTTCTTTTTCAAACTCAAAAATCTTCTCTTCATTATTCTTTTCATTCATAGATAGATTGATTGTAACAAATGTATCAAAGTCTTTAATATTTATTGGAGTAGACCTGTCAGTGCCCAGATATACCCCTTGATAATGTTCATCTGGTTTTTGATACTCACTAAATCCAAACGTCTTTTTAAAATCTTGATAAACATCAAAATTATCTGGTATCCAATCGATTTTCTTTGTATACTCCATCATACTTAAATATTGGATAGCCGTTGTAATCGTTTGTTTATCTTTATCAGAAATCGAGTCATTTGGCTTGATTTGATTATTTTCAAGCATGTTATTTTTCACAAGCACAGTTTCCATCCTATCAGTCTGATTTACCCGACTTACGGTAAATGCATCAACAGGTGGCACAATCGAAATGGTCGCAAATACAATCAAGACTGCGGCAATAAGGCCATTTTTTCGAACTGATAAAAAGCTCAATAATAGACCTACTATTGCTGCGAAAATACCAAACAAGATAACAAAATAACGATTATGAGTTACACCAGTGTCATTAATCACAAGGAAGGACGATATAATCTGGAAAATGACAATCGGTACGAGTAGTTTCGGAAAAATTTTTCTAAAAAAGACTGTAAACTTATTTTCCAGCTCACTGGCTAAAATATAG
>CALCRD010000425.1 GCA_937894355.1 uncultured Bacillus sp. | reverse complement strand
TAAAAACGTCATGTCGAAAGTGACATGACGTTTTCCGCTGTTATGTCCCAGGAGAGATTCGAACCCCCGACCGACGCCTTAGAAGGGCGTTGCTCTATCCAGCTGAGCTACTGGGACAAAATAATATTTCCACCAAAGTTCAGGTGATTTTCCTTAACATTTTCTCAAGGACAAGTTTTATTATATGGCTCTACAATAGAAATGTCAACACTTTTCAAAAAAATATTGATGATAAGGGAAGAAGCCCTCTCCCCTCATCCTTGCTAATTATCATTCTATTCTTCTGAGACTAGGGAAAACTTTCTTTTTAAGTCAGGAATTTCCCCTGCCTTTATATCGTACACTTTAACTGTGGCCTGATCCTTGTTTAATTCTAGGATACAATAGGTTCGTTCTTTTCTGCCTCTGGGCAATTTGATACTTCCAGGGTTAATAAACAATATATCATCAATTTGCTCCATTCCTAGCATGTGAGAATGACCAAATAGAACAATATTTGCGCCAACTTCCCTGGCGCAGTAATAAAGTCGCATCAGGGTCGATTTAACAGCATGTAAATGACCGTGAGTCACCAAGAGCTTATGTCCGGCAATATCTACAACCGCTTCTTCTGGGAAGCGTTGGTCATAATCACAATTCCCTCTCACAGTAATAAACCCTGACATTTCCTGATGGTCTTCTGACAATTCGGAATCACCACAATGAATCATTAATTCTACTTCAGCCTGATGTTTGTTTTTTATTGCGGCAACCTCTTCAGTCCATCTATGGCTATCACTAACAATTAATATTTTCGCCATTGCCGTCCCCCTTCCTTAATAAAGAAGAGAATCAAATTGCTCGTTTAGTTTTTTTAGTGCTTGTGCGCGATGACTGATTTGATTTTTTTCGGAAGCTGATAGTTCAGCCATTGCTTTATTTTTTTCAAGCGAAAAGAAAATTGGATCATAACCAAATCCATTTGTACCTCTTCGTTCATGCAAAATCGTTCCCTCGCATGTTCCAAATACAGTTGCCGGTTCTTGATTTGGCCTTGCTATAGCTAATGCACAATAAAAACGGGCTGTCCGATTAGAATCCGGAACAGATTCTAGCTCAGCTAGCACCTTATCAATATTCGCTTCATCGTCCTTTTCTTCGCCAGCGTAACGGGCTGAAAAAATCCCAGGCTTCCCTCCCAAAGCGTCGACAACAAGGCCTGAATCATCGGAAATCACCGTTTTCGCCAATTCTTTGGAAATAGCCGTTGCTTTAAGAATGGCATTTTCTTCAAATGTCGTACCTGTTTCCTCAACCTCTAACAGCTCAGGAAAATCCAGCAATGTTAGCACTTTGTATCCCCTTGCAGAAAACATTTGCTCAAATTCTCTTGCTTTTCCTTTATTTTTCGTAGCAATAATAATCTCTTTCAATGTCATTCTCCCTCGTCACTGATCATTTTTTCAACGTTTCGACGATGCTTTCTCCTAATGCTGCTTTTTGGATTTCAAAAATTTCAGTCATTCCACCTTGGGCAATTTCCAACAGCTCATGCAGTTGGTTATAAGTGAAGGTTGATTCCTCCCCAGTTCCTTGAAGCTCAACAAATTCACCTTTACCGGTCATGACAACGTTCATATCAACAGCAGCACTAGAATCTTCTATGTAGTTTAAATCTAAAACAACTTGGCCTTCTGGTAAAATTCCTACGCTAGTTGCAGCTAAGTAATCGGTAATCGGTAATGTTGCTAGCTTTTTTTCTTGATAAAGTTTATCTAGTGCTAAGACAAGAGCTACAAATGCCCCTGTAATAGATGCAGTCCGTGTTCCACCATCAGCTTGAATGACATCACAATCAATCCAGATGGTTTTTTCGCCTAATGCTTCTAAATTCACCACTGCTCGCAAGGCCCGGCCGATTAATCTTTGAATTTCCATCGTTCTTCCAGTTACTTTCCCTTTGGAGGATTCTCTAATGTTTCTTGATTGGGTCGCGCGTGGAAGCATTGAATATTCTGCAGTAATCCAGCCTTTTCCTCCGCCTCTTAAAAACGGCGGTACCCGCTCTTCGATACTTGCTGAGCAAATAACCTTTGTTTCCCCAACTGTAATTAATACAGAGCCCTCAGGATGTTTTAAATAGTTCGTTTCGATCTGCATTGATCGAATTTGATTTTTGTTACGGCCATCTACACGCACATTTTTTCCTCCTAATT
The DNA here is from genome assembly GCA_937894355.1 of uncultured Bacillus sp. GTDB lineage: Bacteria > Bacillota > Bacilli > Bacillales > Cytobacillaceae > Bacillus_BU. Next base: position 2,142 of record CALCRD010000425.1, on the reverse strand, counting down.
ATTACGTTTTAAGAAATTGTATATTAATCCTTAAATCGATGTCTTTTCCATTAAAGAAGAGGTGGCAATAAATGCCAACCTCATCTCTTGTCTTATATAGTATATCAAATATTGTTTTTTAAAAACTACCTGTATTCAACTTTTCAGGTCGTGTAACTGGTGTTGATAGTTTTTCGCCTTTTTCATTGACGATTTCTGCTTTACCATTTACCAGGATAGATACACTCTCAATACCTTCTTGTTCTGTTAAAGACAGGACTAGGGAATTTAATAGGTGCTTAGAAACGATTTTCTCCTTAAAGCTACCGAAAATTGCTTCATTAAAGTTTAATGTTACTTTTCCATTTTCAATTTTTGGCTTATCAAGTAATTTTACACTTGATGCAAAATCAGATAATAAATTCGAAGTATAGTTCGGTCCAACAACCAATTCGTTTACCACTGCTTCGATATTATCTGTTACTTCTTTATCAACTCTTCGAGTAACCGGAACATAGTAGGAATATCCTTCTTCCCCACCTAAATAATAAACCGTTACGGCTTTTGTATTGGCAATATCTAAAACATCACTTGCATCTATATTAATTCCATCTTTTCTACTTAAATTCTCGCTAATCGGCGTACCATTTACCGGCATTTCCGTTAATTCTTTTCCATTGATTTGAATTTTCACAGTTTCTACTGAAGCAAACTGGGTAAGTGTCCAGGTAATCGCTTGTAGAATTCTTAATTCATCTGCCTTTTTATAGGTTTTAAATTCCTTGGAAAAATCAACAGTTGCCACTCCATCTTTTATATTGACCGAAGATTGGGTATCGGCTGGGAGAACTGCTTTAAAATCATTTGGTAACATCTCTGTAACCCGACCATTCTCCACCAAATATTCAATGGCCTGCCCGGCAATTCCTGCAGCGTTTGGTAGAGGAATGGTTTGTGGAACAACATAACCCTCTTTATCAATTAAATACAGCTCCGTCATAACAGTATTTTCGACGGCTTCTTTTTTATCAGTAGCCACTTTTTTCTTTTCTGTTACCGCATCTTTCGTACTTGCTTTACCAGCGTCTTCATAAGTTACTTTCTGTGGAGGATCGATTTTCTTTTTTTCCTCGCCACCTAGTAAGCCACACCCCGATAAGACAATTGAAGCAATGAGAACAGCTGAAATAATGCCGCCAGTTTTTTTATTAAAAGACATATTATCCCTCCTAAAACAGTTTGTACTTTGTACTATGTATACGAGCTTGTTCTCAATTTAGACCGTTTTACAAAGAAAAAATGAATTGGGAGGGATTCGGGAAAATAATCAGTAATGGTAATAAAATAGGGGGTCATTCTAAAAATAGGTAATTGGAGGGTTTTAGGTTGTGGGGAAATCACTTGTTTAGGTGTGACTTTGTTCACTTGGGGCGATAAAAGTTTAAAAATCGGCGATAAATCCAAAATAATCGGCGATAAACGGGAAAAAATCGGCGACAAATCCAAAAGTTGCGTTATCTTCGGACAAGGTTGCGTCAATAAAGCGGGGTGGTGTCCGAAGTTCACTTATCTTCGGACACGCTTGTGCCAAAATAGCTTGCTGGTGTCCGAAGTTCACTTATCTTCGGACACGCTTGTGCCAAAACAGCTCGCTGGTGTCCGAAGTTGCCTTAGTTAGTGCAAAAATTAATTATTCCACCCGCTACCTGCTAATATCAGAGTAACCAAAAAAAGGGCTAGAATCATAGATTCAAGCCCTTTTGTCCCCTAATTTTATTGTTTCTACCACTTTAATCGATCGCTCGAGCCACTCGGAGGCAATATTCGCAAAAATGGCACTAGAGCCTGTGGTATAGTATTCATGATTTGGCTCAACTTGGTCTCTATTTAGGATTCCTTTATAAGTGAGAATCGTACTAATCTCTCTAGCCGTTTCTTCACCAGAACTAATGACTGTAACCTCTTTGCCCATCATTTTTTTTATCAAAGGTTCAAGCAATGGGTAGTGGGTACAACCTAATATCAACGTGTCTAAGCCCTTTTTCTTCATTGGTTGTAGCGTTTCTACTACTACTTTATTTGCCAGAGGCCCGTCGTATTGTCCACTTTCCACTAAAGGGACAAATTTAGGGCAGGATAGACTTCGCACCTCTATACGTCCAT
>CALCRD010000424.1 GCA_937894355.1 uncultured Bacillus sp. | reverse complement strand
ACTAAATTTCAACTATTTCAAAGAACTTTTTTAGATTTTAATGGGACAGTAATGCTACCATTTAATGATTTTATGGCTTCAGTTATTTGCTCATCAACCAGTTTGGCCTTGATTTCAAGTTTGTTGTTGTTATAATAGTTGGCAGCATCTGAACCTTTAGAATATTCACTAGACTTGAATTCTTTTTTACTGTCTCTTCTGGCCAGGGTATAGGAGGTAAGTCGGTTACCAGCATGGTCTTTAACTTCTGCTCTGGCCTCAAATGAATAGACAACTTTTGCATAATAATAATAGCTACGACCAGTTTCCTTTCCTTCTTTATCTTTGTGTACCTCTACACGTTCAGCTACCTCAGAACTCTCGATCATAAGGTCATTAAGGGTAACAGTTACATTGAAATGGGCAAGTTCGCTGATTTTTTGCTTCCCTTCGATTGCAATCAATTCGTTAGCCCTATCATTGGAATAGGCTTCAAGTGCAACAGTTTTATTAATTATTACAGAATAAGTCTTGAATGACGGTTCTAGGACCTGGTTTGGTAAACGGCGGTATGAGTAGTCAAACCATTCCTTGTCGATGTTGACCTTTTGTGCCGAAAGATTCAGAATGAACAGGCACGCGATTAGGGTGGGTAATAGTTTTTTCATAATTTTTATAAATATTAATAATTCGGGGTGATACGGATACCTTTTTGCGAGGTTACAAAATGCGAATAATTTAGAATTATTTTAAAGAAGAGCGTTGTCTTCCTGACCAGGGATGATAGGTGGTCTAGGCTTTTTACTTAGTTTATGACACCACAGCCAATCAAATTAAGGTTGACCAATATCTGCAATCAAAAGAGTGGGATAAAATTGAGAAGCAGGGGTTTGGTGTCAACAGAGCTATGTCAGCACAGGTGTTTACCGTTATGCAGAATTATATTGCCAAGTTTCCACAGCAGGCTCAGAAGCTCCTTAGAAATGTAAATTTCAGAACTCATGGAATGGGCTCGTTTGAAAAGAACAGGCTCAGCAAAACGGATCATTATGAGCCATACAAGGGCGATGCTCAAAGCTTTTTGGACAACCTGGAGCATGAGGGCGATGCAATACTATTTCGGGATTACAACGACAGGAAGATTGCGTTTTTTGAAGCTGATTATTTGTCCGGACATGCGGACAAATACGCCCAACGTATTGCCTATTTTCCAGCCCTGAAAAACGCATTAAAGCAGCCCGATGAACGTTCATCATTATAGAGAATATGTGTTAAGTTACCATTGGATTCCTTCCTTTTTATGAAAATGGGACTTGCAACATAGAAATAATCTCTATCTGTCAAATCAGGATCCTCCTGAATAACTATTTCCTTGACTGAAAGACCATGAAACACGGATGGATCTTGTTGAACTCCCTTTATAAGTTTTTTGATTAGCTCATCATTAACAGAACTAAAAAAGAAGGATGCCTCGTCTACAATGTGCAATTGATTATTACGAACCGTTGCGCCTTCCAATCGTGAGAACGAAAAAGGAGCTCCTTTCCCATGTTCATCAGTTCTTCCTATCCATTTGTATATAGTTCCTGTAAGCAAATGTTGATGATCAAAAGGGATGGGGCGATTAATCGCACTGATTCTAAAGTGTAATCTCATTTGTCAAAGATATATCTTCTGAGCCTTCAACATCAAAGTCGTAGCTCAAGTGTTAAAAATTCGTTCTGATTAGTACACTTGAATCTCGGAAAAATATTTAACAATCCAAAAATATTGTAAAATTTCAGGAACGCTTTCTTTTAAAGAAGTCTTTGACAAGAGAGCCGCACTCTTCAGCTAGAATGCCGTAGAGGACTTCGGTGCGGGGATGGAGGGGGGAGGGGGTAAGACGGCTAAAGCCACGC
>CALCRD010000423.1 GCA_937894355.1 uncultured Bacillus sp. | reverse complement strand
ATTTCGTTGGCCAAATCGTTGGAAATCAGGGCTTTGTAAGTCAGTTGCAGGTGCGTTTTATTGGTATGGTACGACCTGGAGAATCCTTGACTTGTCGTGCAAAAGTTACTGCTAAAGATGAAGCTAAAAAAACGGTTTGCTTAAATATTGCTGCTGAGACTGCACCAGGTAAACTGGCTACGGTGGGGACAGCAACAATCACATTCAATCGTTAACATGTAACCGAATAGGCAGTGGTGGAGGCCAAATGAAAATGAATCTCGCCACTGCTATTGTGTAGAATGATCCCAATAAAGGAAAGGTGTGACAAAGATGAGATCTGATCGAATTGCAGCAATTGTTGGTGTGGCCGAATCGGACTTGGGACATCTTCCTGGTCGGAACGTGCTGCAGCTTCAAGCACAGGCTGCTAAACGAGCTTTAGATGATGCAGGATTTACCAAAGATGATGTTGAAGCACTATTTACCACAGGAAGTTGGGGTCATTTTCCGCAGCTTATGCTAGGGGAGTATTTGGGAATTAAACCAAAATATACGGGGGGGACAAACATTGGTGGCTCCTCTTTTGAGTCCCATGTAGCTCATGCGCTTGTCGGGATACAAGCTGGACTCTTTGATGTTGCCCTGATTACTTATGGAAGCACCAATCGAACAAGTGGTAATCGCCCATCTGCAGGTGGCTTGACCTTAAGCTATGAAGAACCTTTTGGAGTTCCGTCTCCGGTTGGTCATTATGCGCTTGCAACGATGCGGCATATGCACCAATACGGGACGACATCTGAACAGCTTGCCGAAATAGCTGTAGCCACAAGGAAATGGGCAGGTTTGAATGACAAGGCTTTTAAGCGGGAACCGATTACAGTTGGGGATGTATTGAATTCGCCGATGATCTGTGAACCACTGCATTTACTTGATTGCTGTTTAATCACCGATGGTGGTGGCGCTATCGTTGTAGCTTCTGCCAAAGCTTGTGCTAGAGCAAAAAAACGTCCTATTTGGATTTTAGGTCACGCCGAAACGCAAACCCATAACTCGGTTACAAATATGCCGGATTTGACGGTAACAGGAGCTAAAGATACAGGACGTCGGGCAATGGAAATGGCTGGAATTACTCATGAAGAAATTGATGTAACCCAAGTTTATGACTCCTTTACGATTACTGTTCTGTTAACCTTAGAGTCTTTGGGTTTTTGTAAGCCAGGTGAAGGTGGAGATTTTATCAGCGGGCAAAGGACAGCCCCTGGTGGTGCTTTTCCATTAAATACAAGTGGTGGAGGGTTATCCTACTGTCACCCAGGCATGTTCGGGATCTTTTTATTGATTGAAGCCGTGCGTCAGTTAAGAGGTGAATGTGGCGAAAGACAAGTGGAAGATGCCAAAATTTCTTTGGTCAACGGTACAGGTGGCACACTATCCTCAACCTCGACGGTCATTTTAGGGAGGGATTAAATTGGCAAATATCCAAAAACCAAAACCGTTAATCGATGATGACTCACGGAATTTTTGGGAAGGTGTTAATAATCATAAACTGATGCTTCAACATTGCGATGATTGTAATCAATACATTTTTTATCCCCGGTTTCTTTGTCCCCACTGCTTTTCTGAAAGTTTAACTTGGCAAGAAACAAGTGGACAAGGGAAAATTCATAGTTTCACTGTTGTCCACAAAGCACCTCCAGCTTTTAGAGGGGAAACTCCATATGTAATTGGAATCATTGAGCTTGAAGAAGGAGTTAGAATGATGAGCCGAATTGTCGGAGACCGTGAAAAAATGGTAATCGATAAGCCGGTATCTGTTATCTATGAAGAAATAGATGATGAGATCACGCTTCCATATTTTAAGTTAGCTTAAGGTGAAAAATTTTGTAGAAAGGCTGGAGGGACAGGATGCTTACTTCGTGTTATGGAATGTCGGTAGCGCAGTTACTTGATCAGGCGAATCAATCGAATCCAAATAAGGAAGTCATATTTGATGGAAGTCGACGTATGACCTATCGAGATTTACAAACGGAAGCGACTGAGTTGGCATCGGGTCTACAATTAATGGGTGTTCAAAAAGGCGATCGGATTGCAGTGTCAATCCCCGCTTGGCATGAGTTCATTGTCATTGTTTTTGCGATTGCCAAAGTGGGTGCTATTTTAGTCCCATTCAATACTCGCTACCGTGAAGAGGAAGTTGAACATATTATTAATGATTCGGGTGCAAAAGTAGCCTTGTTCACGAAAGAACATGATGGAATCAACCATCTTGACCAGTTTCAGTCGATTATCAATCGTGTATCTTCATTAGAACATCTGATTACCGTCCGATTCGAGCAAGCGGGGTTGAAGAACTATTGTGAGGTTCAGCACTCGGGGAAGGGTCAACCGTCACCAGAACCAACAATTGATGTCGAAGAGGATATTTATGCGATTATTTATACTTCTGGGACGACTGGAAAACCCAAAGGGGCAATGTTAACCCATAATAATCTTATTTATTGTACGGTAAATAGCTGTCTGGCGATTAATGCCACTGAAAATGATGTCTTTCTTCATGGAACACCCTATTTTCATATCATGGGGCTAGCAGCGATTTTGCGCTTAGTAGCTACCCAATCCAAGGCGGTTATTCTAGAAAAATACCAGCCAGAAAAGACCCTTCAGTTGATTGAACAAGAAAAGATTACGGTTCATCCAGGGGTACCGACTCTGTTTATTTTAGAAATGAATCATCCTAACTTTAAAAAATATGATCTGTCATCACTTCGTGTAGCGATCATGGCAGGTGCACCCTGTCCTGTTGAAATAATCCAAAGAGTTGAAGTGGAGATGGGTTGTCCTATCTTAGTTAGCTACGGAATGACTGAAACTTCGCCTATCTTGACGATGACTGATTTTGATGACTCAGCTATTCTCAAATCAGAGACAGTGGGTAAGGCGGTTACGGGTGTGAAATTTAAAATTGTGGCTGAAAATGGACAGGAACTTCCGCCTAGAAAAGTGGGCGAAATTGTTTGTCAAACACCTGGGTTAATGAAAGGATATTACAATTTACCGGACAAAACTAGCGAAGTAATCGATATGGATCGTTGGTATTATACCGGTGATTTAGGAACGATTGATAAAGCAGGTTATGTTCGAATTGTTGGCAGGAAAAAGGATTTGCTCATTCGTGGCGGTTACAATATTTATCCGACTGAAATTGAAGCTGCATTTTATAGTCATCCAGCGGTAAGTGAAGTGGCTGTTGTCGGATTACCAGATACAGTTCTTGGTGAAGTATCATGTGCCGCGGTAACAATAAAACCTAAGTTCACGTTAACTACTGAAGAGTTAAAGGGGTTTATTAAAGCCCAAGTGGCAAATTATAAAGTTCCTGATCACATCGTACTGGTCGAGGAATTACCTAAAACGGCATCAGGAAAGATTATGAAATTTGCCCTTAAGGATGCAATTTTAACTGAAAAATCTGTTTCGCTGAGATAAGTGAGAAATTCCATTAAGAGGAGAGGATTTAAATCGATGGATAGTAGAGTAGAAGAATTTAAAAAACTTTCAATTGCCGCTGTATCTGATGCTTTGGATCGGCTTGGTATACATGGTACCTGCTTGGGAATTTCCCCGATTTCAAATTGTAATTCAATGGTAGGTCGTGCATTTACCGTAAAATACTTACCTGTCGCTTTGAATAAAGGAACGGTCGGTGACTATATTGATGAAGTACCGGCTGGAAATGTAGTGGTATTAGATAATTCTGGCCGTTTAGATTGTACGGTTTGGGGTGATATTTTAACCTCCGTTGCTCATATGAAGGGAATTGCGGGAACGATTATTGATGGTGTTTGTCGAGATGTTTCTCTCAGTCTTGAACTCAAATATCCGATTTTTAGTAGAGGAAAATACATGCGCACCGGTAAGGATCGGGTTGATGCTATTGCATACAATGTTCCGGTAGCGATAGGTGATGTACAGATTCGTCCTGGTGATATTATTTTTGGGTCGGATGATGGAGCTCTCGTGATTCATCAGGAAAGAGAGGCGGAAATTTTAGCCGTTGCCCAGCAAATCGAGGCAAAAGAAGAAGGGATCCGTCAAGAAGTAATGAAGGGGACTTCCTTAAAAGCTGCTCGGGAAAAATATGGCTATCATCAGCTACAAACCAGACAAGTTTAGATTGTATAGAAGGGCGGACTTAAAATATGTCTAATATTGTAGTAGAAATAAATCGTCCTGATGAAAATGATATTGTACAGGTTGGTAAATTTTCGACAGCAACTTTGCATGAAGCTGCAGGTAAAAAAGGGGCTTTGCCCTCGGGAATTAAACCACTGTCTTCAAGGATGAAGATCTGTGGTCCAGCGGTTACGGTTCATTCGCCACCTGTCGATAATATTATGCTCCATGAAGCAATTTTAGCTGCAAAGCCGGGTGATGTGCTGGTGGTAGAGGTTTCCGGTGAATATGAAGCGGGGTATTGGGGCGATGTCATGACAAATGCGGCCAGGCAACGAAATATTAAAGGGCTAATTATTGACGGCTGCGTTCGGGACAGCGAAGAAATTATCGAGATGGGATTCCCTGTTTTTTCAAGGGGACTTTGTATTGGTGGAACAGCTAAGAATGGTGGAGGAACAATAAATTACCCAATTACGATTGGACAAGTAGTTATTTCTCCAGGTGATTTAATAGTGGGAGATTCCGATGGTGTAGTTGTCCTGCCAAAATCGGAAATAAAGGAAATCATTGCTAATGCAGAAGAGCGAGAAAATCACGAGAAAAAAATTCGAAAACAGTTAATAGCAGGAAAGACAACGATGGAAATTTACGGATGGAAGTCAAAAATAGAGGAATAAAATGGTAGAATGCCGCTAGCGAAGGATCACTCATCAGATCCATCGTCAGCGGTTTTTTCTTTTGCAGGGAAAAAGAGGTGCAGGTGTAACCCCGTGCAACTATTGAAACTTGTTACGTTTCAGTTTGAAACAATTTGAGGAAAGTTAGGCTGCAAACATCCCTATTTCATTGATTTCTAAAGTTGGCACGCGAATTGCATATATGTTTAATAAGAAAGTAAAAAAATTACCGAGGTAAGGAGGGGGAAAATGCAGCCATTAAAAGGTGTAAAAGTAATTGATGTGTCACACGTGCTCGCTGGTCCATATGCAACGATGATTCTTGGAGATATGGGCGCTGATGTCATAAAAATTGAACAATACCCGGCAGGTGACCTCATTCGTGAAACTGGCCCGTTTCAAAACGGGATTAGTTACAGTTTTTCCATGATTAATCGCAATAAAAAAGGGATGAGAGTAAATTTACACACAGAAGAAGGCAAGGAAATTCTTTATCGACTAATCAAAACAGCTGATGTCTTTGTTGAAAATTTTCGGCCGGGGATAACAGAAAAGCTGGGAATAGATTATGAAACTTTTAAAAAAGTAAATCCTAATTTAATATATTGTTCCATTTCTGGATATGGTCAAACGGGCCCTCATCGGTCGAAAGGTGGATTAGACATTATGGCACAAGGGATGTCTGGCATCATGAGTATGACCGGTGAACAAGGTGGAAGACCAGTTAAAGTAGGAATTCCGATTCATGATATTGGTGCTGGTTTAACCGCACTTTACCATATCCTTTTTGCACACATTCATAAAATACAAACGGGTGAAGGTCAATACATTGATGTTTCATTGGTCGAATCTTCTTTAGTTTGGACAGTTTGGGAGGCAGCTTCCTATTTTGGGAAAGGTGAAATACCGGTGCCAAGCGGTTCTCGCCATCGGAGAATTGCACCCTATCAAAGCTATCAGACTAAAACTGGGTATGTCCTTGTTGGGGTCGTTAATCAGAAATTATGGGAAAGGTTTTGTAGGAATGTCCTTGATAAAGAGCAGATAATTAATGATTCACGATTCGCTACCGTCAATGACCGGATCGCAAATGTTAATGAGCTAGAGGAGGAGATTGAAGCAGTATTCGTTCAAAATTGTTCAGAACATTGGATTGAAAAACTAGAAAGTTCGGGAATCCCTTGCGGACCTATTTATTCCTATGATGAGGTTATGCAGCATGAACAAATCATCCATCGTGACGTGATTATTGATTACGAAGATCCTGTAGCTGGTCCGATGAAAATACTCGGTTTTCCAGCAAAAATGTCTAAAACCCCTGCCCAATTTAAAACCCCAGCGCCTAGATTAGGTCAACATAATGAAGAAATCTTGCAGCAATTGGAATTTAGCTTTGAGGAGATTGATGAATTTAAACAAAAATCGATTATCTAGAGGGAAAGCAAGCATTCCTCAATGAAGGAGGAAACAAAATGGAAAATGATTATTTATTTGTTGAAAAAAAAGACGCCATCGCTACTCTTTTTATCAATCGTCCCGAAAAAAGAAACGCCTTGAATTTAGAAATGTGGAGTAATCTTCCCAAAATATTACGGGAACTTGATGAAGCAGATGACGTTAAGGTTCTTGTTATTCGGGGAATCGATGAAACGGCTTTTGCTGCTGGGGCAGATATCAGTGAATTTACTTCTTTACGTTCTACTGCGGTTGGAGAGCAAAAGTACAACAAAGTGGTTGCACAAGCAGAAGCGGCTATTGCCAACTTTTCCAAACCAACGATTTCGATGATTCAGAAATATTGTATTGGCGGTGGTTGTGTCATCGCATTAGCCTGCGATTTGCGATTTAGTTCTGAAACGGGAATTTTCGCAGTGACTCCGTCAAAAATAGGGATCATTTATAGTTTTGCTGGCACGAAACATTTAGTCGATTTAGTTGGTCCCTCACGAGCTAAGGATATACTCTTTTCCGGGCGGGAGCTTAGCGTATACGAAGCCTATAGCTACGGTTTGATCGATAG
>CALCRD010000422.1 GCA_937894355.1 uncultured Bacillus sp. | reverse complement strand
TTGCTTTCGTGCAAAAAAGGCGTTCGAAAAGTAGCAGAATTCATAAAGAAAATGTATCTTTCTAGTTTGTAGAGGAGAAAGGAGACTTTCTTCTTTAATAACGTGAAACTCCCATTAGTGGGGGTTTTTTTCATATATAAAGACCTATTTATGAAAATATTCTTTCTTGAAACTATACAATTCCCTTCAATAACCAGTTGAATTAAACAAAACTAAACAAAAATAAACAAACCTTAACTAAAAGTGACAAAAGTCATAGCGAGACTTCGTTTCTAACTTATATATTATTGTTAATGGGGTATTCAAGAGTTTGTATCTTGGAAGAGCAAACCTATACTCCAGATAATATAGCAATTAATTTTAGATATCTAAACAAAATGGATTTGAATTATAAGGAGAGGAGAGATACAGGCAGTTAAATGGGGGCAGGAATAGGGTTGAGAAGTCAGAAATGAATTGGATTATTTCGAAATTTCATTTAGAAAAAAACTTATGACTATCAAAAAAGAGATTCAATTTTGTTTGAGTAAAAACGTCTATGTAACTTAGCTTGTTAGTTAAGTTTTTTATTTCTTTCACTTATGTCAAAAAAGACATATCAAAGACACGTGCAAAAATTTTTTTATTAGTTATGTCAAAAAAGACATAACGGATTTAGGTTATAGCTTTAAGTCTATTATTTATGTCAAAAAAGACATAAAGAGTTTAAAGGCTATGTAAAGAGTTTATCAATGCTAGTGAAACAGATGAGAAATAATTGTTTGTTAATTTTTTCAACTCAGATGTTTGAAGGAGAGGAATAATATGCCCAAGCTGTCTAGACGTCAGTTTGTGAAATACACAGCGGCATCAGTTGCTGCTTCTTACTTGGCTGAAAAACAAGCATTTGCCAAGTCAGAAGATAAAACACAAGCATTTCCTTTAATGACGGCAGGTGCCGCTACATCATATGGCATTTGTCACTTCTGTTCCGTTGGCTGTGGAATTGAAGTGAAAGTGAAAGGAGATCAAGTTGTTTCAACAGAAGGATTAAAAGCTCACCCAATCAATCAGGGTTCATTATGTCCTAAGGGACGGTCACTAAGTGAAATGCATAATTCGAAAATGCGCTTAACACATCCGTTGGTTCGTAAACCAGGAAGTGACAAATGGGAACCAATCTCCTGGGATGATGCCCTTGATAAAATTGCCAAGAAGGTAAAAGACGTACGTGAAAAGACTTTTACAAGATCAGTTAATGTAAATGGTAAAGAAGTTATCATTAATCGCACAGAAGGTATTTTTAGCCTTGGTAGTGCTGAGATTGATAATGAAGAATGTTATCTTTATACGAAATTTAATCGTACTTTAGGGATTACCAATTATACGCATCAGGCAGAGATATGACACGCGCCTACGGTGGCTAGTTTAGCCCCTTCATTTGGTAGCGGTGCCATGACTAACAGCTTTACAGATATGAAAAATGCTAACGTAATCTTAATCGGTGGAAACAATACTGCTGAATGTCACCCAATGGCTATGCGCTGGGTTTTAGAAGCACAAAATCGCGGTGCAAAATTGATTGTGGTAGACCCGAGATTTAATCGAACTGCAAAGGTAGCTGATATTTACGCACCGATTCGTCCAGGGACAGATATTGGCTATTTAGGTGCAATTGTAAAATATATTTTGGATAACAAGCTGTATGACGATGAGTATATTAAGGCTCATACAAATGCTTTATATAAAATAAATCCTTCTTTCTCATTTAATGATGGTCTGTTCTCAGGCTGGAACGAAAAAACTATGTATGCTAAGGATACATGGACCTATCAACTTGGTGAGGATGGAAAACCGATACTAGCTGATTCACTGACAGATTCTGATAGTGTTCTAATGAAATTGAAACAGCATTTTGCTGGTTACACTTTTGAAAAAGCTTCCGAAATTACTGGTATGCCTGTGGACAAAATGAAGCTGGTTGCCGAGACATTTGTTAATAACCGGCCGGGAACCTTTTTGTACGCATTAGGTATGACACAAAAAACAGTAGGTGTTCAAGGAATTAGAATGTATGCCATCATTCAATTATTACTTGGTAACATGGGAATGGCCGGTGGTGGAATTAACGCAAACCGTGGCGAACCCAATGTACAAGGTTCAACAGACATTGCTTGTTTACCGCACATCCTTCCAGGCTACATGCCAATGCCAAATGATAAACAAGCAACATTAAACGATTATATAAAAGCAGTTGGTACAGCAAGAGGAAAGAAAACGATTGCCATGTTAAAAGCATGGTATGGTGATTCGGCTACGCCGGAAAATGAATTTGGATATCATAATATTCCAAAACGTGATTCAAGGGATTCAGCAGCCACATATATCCCGATTTTTGAAAAATTGAATAAAAATGTCTTTGAGCTTGGATTTATTTTTGCACAAAATCCTGCAGTTAGTACGCCAAATTTGGATATGGTATGGAAAGGCCTGAAAAATTTAGATATGTTAGTTGTTTCTGAGATTTTTGAAACAGAGACAGCGGCTTTCTGGCAATATCCAGGACTTGATCCAAAAGATATTAAAACGGAAGTAATTTTACTGCCAGCTGCGATGGCTTTTGAAAAAGCAGGTACCATGACGAACTCCGCTCGATGGATTCAAGGTAAACCAGTAGCGATAGCTCCACCTGGGGAAGCATTGCCAGATGGTGATATTATCTATGAAATTATGAATAAAGTAAAAGAACTATATGCCAACAGCACCGACTCTAAGGATAAAGGAATTCTTGACTTAGTTTGGGATTACGAAACTCCAGGCCACCATGGAATTGACATGGAGCGTATCCTTAAGGAAATGAATGGTTATGATTTGACAACTGGGAAACTATTAACCTCAGGTGGGTTAATTGGAAAAGCGGAACCAGGAACGGTTTCATCGGGTATAGGTGGATTGTATACAGGAGTCATTACCGAAGAAGGCAATCATTCCTTACGTCACGATAACGCTGATCCGAGTGGGCTTGGTTTGCATCCTAAATGGACTTTTGCTTGGCCAAACAACACTCGTGTACTGTGGAATCGTGGTTCTGTTGATAATAATGGAAAGCCTCGCGACAAAGACCGTGCCCTTGTGTGGTGGAATGGGATGAACTGGGAAGGAAACGACATTTTAGATGTTGCCGCGAAGGATAAGGCTCCTGATACACCTGAAGGCAGCAAAGTATTCACAACCGGCGAAGGTAAAGGGGCAATATTCAGAGCGGTTTATGTGAACAAGCAAACTGGTGCACCTGAAATAGAATTAAAACCTGGCTATGATCCTGAAGTTTTCAAAGTGGCTCCAATTGCTTCTGAACCAGGAATTATGGATGGTCCAATGCCGACACACTATGAGCCATTTGAATCGCCAATCATCAATCCGATGTTTAAACAACAAGCAAACCCAGTTATTCGTCCATTTGGGCTGCCGGACTTACAAGTAACTGGTGAATACAAAGACTATCCATATGTGTTAACCACATATATGGTAACAGAGCAGTTCTTGTCAGGTGGAGTTACTCGGAATACTCCGCAACTAAATGAATTAATGCCAAGTAACTTTGCTGAAATTAGCAAAAACCTTGCTAAAAAAATTGGTGTGAAATCCGGTGATACTGTAACCATTTCCACCGCACGTGGTAAGGTAGCGCTTGACGCAATGGTTACAGACCGAATCCAACCTTTGGATGTAAACGGTCAAAAAATCGAGGTCATTGGTGTTCCTTGGGGCTGGGGCTATAAAGGACTGGTACATGGTGAGTCTATTAACAAAGTAACGATTTCGGCGACCGACCCAAATACGGGAACCCCAGAATATAAAGCTTGCATTTGCAATCTGACTAAGGGTGGGAATTAATCATGGCTGAAAAAAAAGATAAGGCAATTTTGGTTGATACATCACTTTGTACAGGTTGTAAGGCTTGCCAATTAGCATGTAAAGAATGGCATAATCTACCGGCAACAGAATTTGTAAAAGTACCCGGAACCTATCAGAACCCAGCCGACCGTTCATTTAATACTTTGATGTTGATGACATTTGATGAAAAATATGATGAATCGACAAAAACATTTGAGTGGCTGATTCAAAAAGAACAATGTATGCATTGTACAGATGCCCCTTGTGTTGAGGTTTGTCCTTCTGGCGCTCTATATACACACGCTGATGGTTTTGTCGGTTTACTAAGCGATAAATGTATCGGTTGTGCATATTGCGGTAAGGCTTGTCCTTTTGATATTCCACGATATCAGAAGGATAAACTGACTGGCAAGAAAAAAATGAACAAATGTGATTTCTGTCAAGATAGAGTAACGAATGGTGAAGAACCAGCATGCGTACAAACTTGTCATACAAATGCATTATCGTTTGATACTTGGGACAATGCAGTTAAACAAGCCCATAACCGAGTATCTAAGATAAAATCACGTTTCCCTAATGCCAATGTATATGGTGACAAAGTTATGGATGGTACCCACTATATTTATGTATTGACCCAAAAACCTAAGGCTTACGGACTACCGACTAGACCTGCAACTAACGAGTTGATCAGTTTTCGTAGGGATGTCATTAAACCTGCTACCAAATTATTGATGGGAGCAACAGTTGCTGGGTTCTTAGCAAACTTTATCGTAGCTTCAGCATCAGTCAACAAAGAGGGAAGCCAAGAGGATAAAGGAGGAGATGGCGATGAGTAAGCATCAAAACAAGTTAATTCGCCGTTATTATCTTGCTGATTTACTCATGCACTGGGGGGTTGCAATCGGATTCATCTTGGCATTGATTACAGGATACCTGATCTTTTTCAAAGGAACAGCAACACTATTAGATAACCCATCAGGCCTTTCGCTTCGACTGGTACACAGAATTGGAGCGGTATTCTTTGTGGTAGCACCGCTACTATATTTAATCTTTTCAAAGAAACGCTTTGGTTGGTTGTATGCTTTTAAATGGGATAAATCAGACTTGGGATGGCTGAAAGCTGCTCCAAAACACTATTTCGTTGGTGGAGATTCTATGCCTCCACAAGGAAAATATAATACTGGACAAAAGCTATATTACTTGTTCGCTTTAGTGCTAGGATTCCTTTTAGCAGCTACTGGTTTTGCGCTTTGGTTTGATTGGTTTTCAGGGGCAGCTGGTCTATTTATGATCGTAGTCCATGATGTATCAGCTTTAGTGCTATCCTTATTCTTTGGCGTCCATGTCTATTTAGCAGCGATTCATCCTCGCGAAAGTGTGGGCTTTAATGCGATTGTAACAGGCTTCATGGATCGTGAGTATGCAGAGCACCACCACAAAATTTGGTATGATGAGGAAACAGACCCGAAGAAGAGTGCTACGAAGCAGAAAAGTAAAAAATAATTAAGCTAATTTCCTGCAAATTGAAAAAAAGCGAATCGTCACTTGCGTACGGTTCGCTTTTTTTTACAAAACATACTTCATAAACAATTATTTAGAAAAATGATTTACCAACACTAACCGGTAAATTTGATATAAATAAAAAATGTTAAGAAAGGACCAAAAATGAAAGATTTAGCAAAGCATTTTCAATTTTTCAGAAAAAACATCATTGGGACCGACACTACATTTCATACACATTTTGGAAAAAAGAAGATACTTTATGCAGATTGGACTGCAAGTGGCAGACTGTACCAGCCGATAGAAGAAAAGCTTCTCTATCAGTTTGGTCCTTTTGTTGCAAATACTCACACGGAAACAAATGTAACCGGAAAAAGTATGACCTTGGCCTATCAAGAGGCTAAGAATATCATCAAACAACACGTTCATGCTTCGGATAACGATGTTCTATTCTTTGAAGGAACAGGGATGACAGGAGCATTGCATAAAATACAAAGAATTTTGGGATTAACGCTCCATGAAAAATATAAAAGTATGCAAGAAATTAATGATTTGAAGAAGCCTGTTGTCTTTATCACTCATATGGAACATCACTCTAATCAAACAACTTGGGAAGAGACGATTGCGGACGTAGTAGTTGTTCCACCTAATTCCCACGGGGAAGTTTCTCCGGTTATGTTAGAAAAAATGATTAAAAAGTTCGAGGATCGACCATTAAAAATAGGATCTTTTACTGCTTGCTCTAATGTGACAGGGATTCATACACCGTATCAGCAACTAGCAGAGGTCATGCATCAATATGGCGGTATATGTTTTGTTGACTTTTCAGCATCCGCACCATATATAAACATTGATATGCACCCAGATAATCCAATGGAAAGCCTAGATGGAATATTCTTCTCTCCCCATAAATTTTTGGGAGGTCCTGGGACCATGGGAGTTGCTATTTTATCGAAAAAACTATACACCAATAAAATTCCTGATCGACCAGGTGGAGGTACGGTGAATTGGACAAATCCGTGGGGTGGAAAAACATATATTAATGATATTGAAGTACGGGAAGACGGGGGCACCCCGGGCTTTTTACAAGCAATAAAAACTGCCTTAGCCATACGTCTAAAAGAGGAAATGGTCAGCGAATACATCGTAGAGCATGACAAAAAACTAGTGAGGATAATGTTCGAAAGGTTTAAAAAAAACAAACAAATAATTTTGTTGGATGGAAATAATCAAAATCGTCTTCCTATTGTTTCATTTTATGTTGAGGGCATTCATCATCAACTAATTGTAAAACTATTAAATGATATTTATGGAATTCAGGTACGGGGAGGATGTTCGTGTGCCGGAACATATGGGCATTATTTATTAGATATTGAAAAAAAACAATCTAAAGTAATTACAGATGAGATTGATAATGGAAATCATTTTGTTAAGCCAGGGTGGATTCGAGTATCGCTGCATCCTACAATGACGGAAAAAGAAGTGCTCTTTATTGCAGATGGAATATGTGATGTAGTTGATAAAATCGACCAATATAAGGATCATTATCGATATTGTCCTAATTCTAATGATTATCAGCATAATAATGAACCAATTATTGGTATTGAAAGTTGGTTTAATTTAAACAATAAAGAATCATCTCATGAAGTTTTAATTTCTTAACAAATAAATTTTCTATCTTGATTGGGTTGGAGACCTGCAAATTTACTTGTTTTCTTCGATAATAGGATGTTGTTTAAGGTGTTGAACAAGCTCACCGAGATGTTTATCAAAACTTTGGTCAACTTTCTTCTGCGCCTCTTGCTGAAATAGTTTATATCGGGAAAGCAATTCCTTCCCAATCGGTGTTAAAACAGTTCCATTATTCCTTTTTCCTTGGTTTCTTTCAACAAGTTGGAGCTGCAGTCTCTCTTCGGTAGCTGTTACTTTTCCCCAGGCAGCCCGATAAGACATCCCTAACAAAGCTGCAGCTTGATTCATTGAACCGGTTTTTTCTATTGCTTCAAAAAGCCTAATCCGTCCAAGGCCAAAAACAACTTTGTCATCGAGTTCTAACCATATTTTTGATTTGATTTGGAGAGTCTCTTTTTTCATATTTAAGGTCCCCCTCAAGCAATGATAATAAATTATATTATATCGTCTTTCAACATACTATCCAACGTAACATTGAGGATAATTCAGAAACAATCTGTGAAGTTAATAAAAGAAGTGCCCTAATAATATTATTTAAAGCAAATTTTCTTGTAATCTAGTTTTTTTGAATCAAAAAACGAGGTGATCATACTCATGTCGTATCAAATAGATAATCGGCAGAAGGATCAGGAAATAATTCATCAATTTTTATGTATTGCTTTAGGTGGAAATGCCTACCTACATCCCTTTATCGATAAATATTATCAAAGAAATCATTGGAAATATTACGAGTCATACCAAATTAGCAGGTTTAAGGGAAATAAACTGTTTGCTATGTACACCACAAAAAGTGAAGAAAAAATCAGACAAGTAGCAGGGATTTTAGAATGGAGTTATCAAAATCAACAATTT
>CALCRD010000421.1 GCA_937894355.1 uncultured Bacillus sp. | reverse complement strand
GAGGCTTAGTGTCCAATCGACTTTGTCGGCTGGCTTTTTAGGGACTGCCAATGAATAACACCTGCCTTTATAGTTGGGATAAAGGGAAAATAGAAACAAGAAATATTTCGAAATAATAAGCATTAA
This sequence comes from uncultured Bacillus sp., assembly GCA_937894355.1. Lineage (GTDB taxonomy): Bacteria > Bacillota > Bacilli > Bacillales > Cytobacillaceae > Bacillus_BU. Next base: position 3,558 of record CALCRD010000421.1, on the reverse strand, counting down.
CATATTTATGCTATCAAAGAAAAAATTCCCTGGCAATGTATATGGGTAAAGATTTGCCAAAAGTATAGTGGGAGCGACAAAAAGTTGGAACTAACCATTCATCATAATTAAATGTTGGGGTTTATGTACGTAAAAAAGACACGGTGATAACCGTGCCTTCCCAGGGATTTAAGCGACTAATATAAAATCATTACATTAGAGAATTAATAAAAGTTGTGGCGATTCCAAAATAAGTGATCAAAGAAAAAATATCATTCAGTGTAGTGATTAGCGGGCCAGAGGCAACAGCTGGGTCAATTTTTAACCGATATAAAATAATCGGGATAATCGTACCAGCCAGTGTACCAATGATTAATGTTAGTAAAAGGGAAAAGCCCACCACCACTCCAAGAATAGCACTTCCTTGCCAAACAAAGGCAATAATCGAAATTAATATTCCACAAGTAACCCCAATAATAACCCCAACCATAAGTTCTCGTAGGACTAATTTTGTAATTACATTTTTATCGATATCGTTGGAGACGAGGCCACGGACGACCACAGCCAGTGATTGGGTTCCGGTATTCCCGGTCATTCCAGCAATCATCGGCATAAAAAAGGTTAAAGCGACAACCTTTTGGAGTGTATCTTCATAGCCACTAATGATTTTTCCAGAAACAAGTCCGATAAATAATAATAAAATAAGCCATGGCAAACGCCGGTAAGCTGCAACGAAAGCTTTTGTATCAAAGTCAATCGATTTTCCTGATGCAGAAAGTTTTTCGATATCTTCATTGGCTTCTTGAATTACGACATCAATAATATCATCAATTGTGACAATCCCGACTAATGTTTTTTCCTCGTCAACGACGGGAATGGCTAGAAAATCATAGCGACCAATTAACGTAGCCACTTCTTCTTGGTCAGTGTCGACGGCAACGGAAATGACCCGTTCATACATAACATCTCGAATCCGGTCATCTGGTTCAGTAATCAATAAATCTCGATAAGAGACTACGCCAACTAGCTTGCGCTTTTGGTCGACTACATACAAATAATTGATCGTTTCAGCAAATTCAACAAATGTTTTTAGTTTGTCTACGGCTTCACGTACAGTGTAATAATCGCGAATCCAAACGAAACGATTGGTCATCAAGCGGCCAGCAGTTTCAGCCGGATAGTTCATAATATCGCGAACGATTTGTGATTCCTCTTTTTTCATCCCTGCTAATAGGGATGACATCTTTTCAGGGGACAAATCCTCAAGCATCGAAGCAATATCATCATTGTCCATTTCATCAAGGACCTTGGCCTTTTTTTCAAGGCCCAGTTTATTTAGTATTTCAATTTGTAGTTCTTTAGATAATTCTTGAATTATATCGGCAAGAAGGTCGATGTTCAAAAAAACAAGAAAGCGGGTTTTGTGTTTTTCCGGCAAATCCTCATATATTTTAGCAATGTCATAAGGCTGCAGTTCATCGAGGATGGCCGCAAAGTCTTTTTTTCTATTTTCTTTTAGTGATTTAATAATTTGTAGGGTGATTTGATCTTCTGTCATGTTTTGAATCATACCGCGTTCACTCCTTCCGCCATTATGTTGCAGAATTGGCAGTTAGAACCTCTTGATGGAAGTTTTCCTTTAATCCGCCAAGATTATTATAAGAAAATAAAATCGATATGGAAATAAAAGAATTTTGATTATTTAAAGAACTTTTTGATGTGATTTGGCATTTATTTTTTCAGAGTTATGCAACTATAATATATTTGCCTGGATTTAAAGGGGAAAAAAATTCATAAATAGCAGGAAATGAGATATTTTCTTATATATTTGATAGAATAACGAGTGAAGATGAATTTATGACCTTCGGGGGTTGCACTATTGAGGAAAAATAATATTGAAATTCGCGATCTTGTATATATCCATTTAAATGAAAGTAGTCAATATGTTATTTCTTATGGGATTGAATTTTCGGAGTTTGCCCGGTCGTTACCTCGCCCGTTAAACGATCTTTTATTATTAAAGCATCGCTTTGATGATGGGGAATTTAATCGTCATACCCTCCTTGAATATGTACCAAGAGAGAAAATAGGAAAATTGCTTAATGATAATATTTATAGTTACGGTGCTTTTTGTTGGGTAGATTTTGAAGAGGTTGAAGGATTAAATGAACTAACTGGTCAGGAAATAGCAGAATTATTGTTCCTAGGTCATCGTAAACAACATTTAAAGATGCCCTTTTACCAAAAGCTAGGAAATCGCTATGTGTATTTATCTCATGATGATGGTTGGTTTACGAAAAACTATTACCGCCATTTAAATGATTTCTACCGGATGATGAGCAATGTGATTTCGCTAAAATTAGCCGAACTAAAAATAGAAAAAACATTATTAGGTGTGAGAAAAAAACGAGTGTATCCACCTGTTAATATCGAAATTATTTTGGCACTGTCCAAATTTATGCGCGAGGGGGCAGTCCTATCGCTGAAAAATATCGTCCAAAATCGCCTGCGGATTGAGCTACCGCTTTGGGTAATGGGTGATTTTGATAGTATGGATGATATGTTTGATGAATTTAAACATGTGAGTCGAGTAAAATGTGATGCAAAACTAATTTTTGATAAAAGAACAAGAGAATGGTCATTGGTAACACAATAGAGTGTGCAACGGCAGTGAGGTATATTTTTCTGGAGGGCTTAAAGTGGCTTGGATTTATTTATTTTTAGCAGGATTATGTGAAATTGCCTGGGCATTAGGCTTGAAATATTCGAAAGGATTTACCGAACCTGTACCGACTACCATCACACTTATATTAATTTGGGTAAGCTTCGTTCTTTTTTCAAAAGCAATGAAGACGATTCCGATAGGGACTGCCTATGCCGTCTTTACTGGGATTGGAGCGTTTGGGACAGTGGTCATTGGCATGTTGTTTTTAAACGAACAAGGTGGGTTTTTGAAGATGTTCTTCCTATTTGTGTTATTGGCGGGAATCATCGGCTTAAAAATGACCACAGCGGAAGCTGATAAAGAACTTGCAGGTGAGGAATAATGTCTTGGTTATTTTTAGTTTTGGCAGGTATTGGAGAAATAGGTTTTGTGACTTTTATGAAGCTCTCTGAAGGTTTTACCCGGCGTAAATACAGCGTTTTAACCGGTTTATCTGCATTTGCGAGTTTTTACTTTTTAGCGAAATCATTGTTGGAGTTGCCGGTGGGTACTGCTTATGGGATTTGGACAGGTATAGGAGCTGTAGGTAGTGTGTTAATCGGGATGTTTTTTTGGGGAGAATCAAGAAACTGGAAGCGCCTAGTGTTTATTGCGATGATCATTGGGAGCGTTATTGGTCTAAAAATAATTTCATAACTAAATAGTATTTATATTTGGTTCCCTAGTTGGGAGCCGTTTTTGTTGTTTAGGGAAACTATGGAGTCCTGTTAATTGAATTGTGGTTTGAATCAAGCCCATTCATTCATATAATAGTAATGATAAAATCATGTAGAAAACATTCAACAGATTTTTTTAACTAGGCTGTTGATTTCCGCTACAGGTCGCTCGCTTTCCGCGGGGCGGGCGGTGAGCCT
>CALCRD010000420.1 GCA_937894355.1 uncultured Bacillus sp. | reverse complement strand
ATTTGCCATTGAAAGGGCACCACGAATATTATACAGCTTGTTAGAAAATTCATCTTGGAATTGGCCACCATAGATGCTTTCACCACCGTTACCGTTCCCCTTTGGATCTCCACCTTGAATCATAAAGTCCTCCATGACTCGGTGAAAAATCAAGCCATTGTAATAGCCGTCTTTACTATGGGTGACGAAGTTTTCAACTGTTTTCGGAGCTTGCTCAGGGAACAGTTTTATTTTAATCAATCCCATCGAAGTATTCATTTCCACAAGAATCTCATTTTCTTTTACTTCATTCGTTAATTGTGGAAAATATGTATTTTCATCAATTGGTTCTTGATCTAAGTTAACATCCTCTGGTTCCGTTCCTTGTTCTTCAGTATCTTTGTCTGTTCCTGTTCCACAAGCTGTTAAAAACAATAGTAATGCAAGCATTAGAAAACCTAATAATTTTAGCTTCATAAAGACTCCTTTCCAATAATGGATTTTGTTTCTATTTTACCCTACAAAGAGCAAAAGGCATTCATTTTTCTACAAATCGAAAAAGATTTAGCATCATCCATTTGTTGTGTTAAGCTGAGATTTTTATTTTTCTTTCAAATTTTGATAAAGTGATTACATTAGGAAATATGAGGAGGAAGTATCATTGAGCAACTTTCAAATTGGAGCAAAGGTTACGGCAATATACAAAACAGGGAAATACATCGGAGAGATTACTGGTATTAAGCCCGAGCATTATTTAGTTCGTGTTTTAGGGGTAGAAAGACATCCCATGCAAGGCGATATTCATCACCCCAAGGATGCTAATGTTGATTTCTTCCACCAGAGACGGGCTTTAGCCTATCGCGAACAAACCAATGTCCCAAAAAAAATGGTCAAAGCCTTCGAAGGTGATATTCCCGATTATACTCAGACATTAAAAGTGGCCATCGAAACAATTAAACAAGATCTAACTGCCCAAGCAACACCATGGTCCGAAAAAAGCCTTCAGCTGATTGAAGAATTAGAGACAGATTATTTTAAGTAAAACGCTGTTAATGAATGAGCCTTTATATAAAATAGGCTATTTTAAAGAAAAATGTTGATTTTGGACACATTGTTGATTGGAGTGGAAGACACGCAGACTCCTGCGGGAGTACGAGCTGAGTGAGACTCCGTAGGGAGGAACGACCGAAGGTGGCTTACGGGTGAGCCCGCGAACCGCTCGTGCTTGGAACGGAAATCAACAGACTGGTTTTACAGAGCAATAAAATAAAAGCCAAATCGAGTTGAAGGATTTGGCTTTTTTAGGCAAACTTATTTAATAGTTTTGATAGGTCGACCCGATCACCAATAGTAGACGGCTTTGGTTTTTCAAGATATTTTTTATCCTTTTCAACCAATTTAAAAATGTTAAAGGTAGTTAAGGCATCATCTAGTGCACGATGGTGTTTTCCGGTGCCTTCTTTGCCATACTCTTGCACAGCTTTCCATAAGCCGGTTTGATTTTGATCACCAAAAAAGCGTTTATACTCCATTGATAAATCAATTTCCTTTCCTGTGAATGGAAACCGCACATCCTGTTTTTGGCAGTTTTGACGCAAAACTCTCATATCCATATTTCCCCAAGTAACAATTGAACTAGGACACAGGCTATTAAGATCAGTCATCTTATTTACTAATTCTTGAAATGATACACCCCGCTCCACCTGATCTTGGGAAATATGTAAAAAAGATTTACAACGTTCACTTAGAATTGGAAAGCGAATCGGTGTAACATATGAGGAATACTGATCATGTATTTTTCCATCTATGACAGATACAATCCCTGCTTCAATTATCTCAGGATAAAACCCTCTAAATCGTTCACTTCGTTCAGGCATCGTAAATTCAAAATCAATAAATAAATATTGGTGCATTCCATTCATTGTATCACCTGCTTTCTATGGTCCTTTATTGAATCAAAAAAACAGCTAAACCGGTTACAAATTTATTTTATTATATCATGAACTTCTGTATTTTTTTAAATATTTATTCAATATGTTCTCTAATTGTACAACTGTTCTGCAATTTTTGTTCTCCTTTTAATTTAAGGCTGTGTTAAAGAGTGTTGTTGATTTTGTACACTTATGTTGATTGGAGTGGAAGGCACGCAGACTCCTGCAGGAAGCACGAGCTGAGTGAGACTCCGAAGGAAGGAACGACCAAGGAGGCTCACGGGTGAGCCTGCGGAAAGCGGAGTGCCTGGAGCAGAAATCAACAGGCCAGTTTAACACAGCTTAATTTAAAGAAATACAAAAGCCACCAGCATTTGGTGGCTTTTGACTATTTATTTATTTTTATAACAGCAATCGTACAGCGGGAAATGCATATTAGTCTATTTGATTCATCGACAATTTTGATTTCCCAAACCATTGTCGATTTCCCTTGATGCTGAATCGTTGCAATCGCTGTAACAAAACCGTCCATTTTCCCCTTAATATGATTTGCATTGATTTCCAATCCGACGACTGCTTCAGTAGCCTTATCAACTAATTCATAGGCCCCAATACTAGCAACGGTCTCGGCTAGAGCAACCGATGCCCCGCCATGCAAAAAACCCATTGGCTGTCGTGTCCGTTCATCTACGGGCATTGTTGCCGTTACCGTTCCTTTGCCTACCTCATTTATCTTAATGCCTAATGCTTCTAATAATGTTCCACTTAGATTCATCTTACTATCTCCTATTCTTCCTATGTACACTTTAGAAAAAGTGAAAACTC
>CALCRD010000419.1 GCA_937894355.1 uncultured Bacillus sp. | reverse complement strand
TAGAATCGAAACAAAATGAAAAGGTTGAAAATCTTTCAAAAGGGATGCGCCAGCGCTTGTTGTTTGCTCAAGCTTATTTACGAGATAGTAGCCTAATTTTGCTCGATGAACCGACAAATGGCCTAGACCCTTTTTGGGTGTCTTCATTTGCCGATATTTTAGTACAAATGCGTTCAGATAAACGGACGCTATTACTCTCTACGCACCAATTGGATGTTGCAGCAGCAATAGCCGATGTGATTATTTTTCTTCATCAAGGAAAAATCCATCATATCATTGAAGTGAAAGACATGGATAAAGAACACTTACACAAACGGCTTTATCAAATTAATAAAGAATTATATGGATTTAAATAATCCCTTTTTCAATACAAAAAAAATAACAGAGGCAAATTTGTCTCTGTTTTAAAATATTGGTTCTGTTAAACTTGAATGTTGATTTCCGTTGCAGGCACGAGCGGTTCGCAGGCTCACCCGTGAGCCTCCTTCGGTCGTTCCTTCCTTCGGAGTCTCACTCAGCTCGTGCTCCTGCAGGAGTCTGCGTGCCTTCCACTCCAATCAACATTGTGTGAAAATAACACAGCCAAAATATTAAGGCTCCACCCAGCCACTATCAATGGCGTGTCTGGTGAGTTGAACTCGGTTTTTAATGTCTAATTTTTTGGTGATATTTTTTAAATGGTTCTTTACGGTATATTCGGAGATAAAAATCATATTGGAAATTTCTTTATTGGTATAGCCCTTAGCGACCAATTCCATAATTTCCATTTCCCTTTGTGAAAGAGGGTTAGGCACCCCAGTTTTCTTCGGGTGACTTGACATGGTCTGCAGGACCTCATTCACCAGCTCATAGGAAACGGGGATGTTTTCTGAAACAACAGATTTTAAATAAGGATACCAATCACCAGGGTTAACCTTTTTAATTAAAAAACCCTGTGCCCCTTGTTTTAATGCCTCAAATAGGTGAGTGCTGTCTTCAGATACGGTTAGAATGACGATAATCATGTTGGGATGGCTGTCTTTAATCAACTTGGTCGTTTTTAAACCATCCAACCCTGGCATATTAATATCCATTAAAATCAGATCAGGCTGAAGTTGATCTGCTAAAAATATGGCTTCTTCCCCGTTTGTTGCCTCACCAATTATCGTAAAGTCTGCATACCCACTTAATTGTTCTCGGATTGCTTCCCTTGCATGAACATGGTCATCCACTATAAGAACTTTGGTAACCTTTGTATCGTTCATATTTTTGCTCCTCCTTTACAATAGAAAGCAATGTCCCTGAATGACGATTTTCTATTGTTAAATCCCAACCGATACTATGGGCACGGTCGTTCATAATTTTAATACCGTGATGCCCCTTTTCTTTAATAGTCGGCTCGTACCCTATCCCATCATCTTTGATGCAACATGATAATTGAAGATCCATTTCCTTTGCAGTGACATAGAGATTGGAGCAGTTGGCATGCTTTCTGACATTCATAATTGCTTCCTTCATGATGGAAAATAGCTCATTCTTTTCCTTATATGATAAGCTTCTTTCTGGAAAATCCCAGCTAAAATGAACCGCAATATTGGTCTCTTTTTTTACTTCCTTTAAGAGTGTTTTTACAGCTTGGTATAAATAAAATTGATCTGGCTCCTGTTGTGGTGTACGTAAGTTTTGAATCGAGTATCTGATATCGTCATATATATGTTCAACTGTTTGTTTTATTTTCTTTACTTCATCTAATTTATTGCTAGATAGGTTTTTTTCTAATTTATTAACTTTTACGGATAGTAGAAATAGTGATTGGGAAATCCCATCATGTAACTCCTGAGAAATCTTTTGGCGCTCTTCCATCGTTGCTTTATAGGCGCGCTCCCGATTTAGTTCTTCCTGCATGTTTTCCAATCTTTTAAACAGTGGTGTTGAAAATAACAATGTGAAAAAGATAACAATCAATGGCGAAAGCCAGTTCCCAGTGTCCATAGAAATATAAGGCAACAGAAATTCATGGCGTACGTACTCCCATAATCCCACCATCAATGCTGGAGACAATAATATGGACCATTTAATAAATGAATAGGACATTGTTCAACCCCTCGAATGTTAGTATTTAATGAATGTTAATTCTGAATAATTTGTCGTTTCCGTGTTTTCAGTATAACACTAATAATAAAACTGCTCCATAAAATCACATTTTCTACAATAATAATCCCCTAATTGTTCAAACAATTTTTAGTGAATAGTTAATTGTCACCACTTTTAGAAATAATATTCAAATTGTCGCCTAACTAACGTATAATGTGACTAAAATACTAGAAGAAGAGGATTAATATGAATAAAGATGTTTTTAAAAAAATGACGGCATTTAAAGAAGACAAAAAAAACCGTGGTCGGTTATTAATTAATTGTCCTGATAAGCCGGGAATTGTGGCCACTGTTTCCCAATTTTTATTTGAACATGAAGCGAATATCCTCGATTCGAGTCAATACTCCACAAATTATAAAGGTGGGACCTTTTTTATCCGACTTGAGTTTGAATGTCCTGACTTACAAAATAAAAAAGATAAGCTGAAAAGCGAATTCACGGAGATTGCGGATAGTTTTAAAATGGATTGGAAGCTTTCATTAGTTTCTGAAGTGAAAAAAACAGCCATTTTTGTTTCCAAGGAGCTTCATTGTTTACGTGAGCTATTATGGGAGTGGCAGAGCGGCGATTTAATGACAGATATTGCCCTAGTGGTAAGTAATCATGAGGATTCTCGCGATACTGTTGAATCACTAAATATTCCGTTCTATTATATTCCGGCTAGTAAAGACAACCGAGCCGAAGTAGAACAGGAACAATTGCGTCTATTACAAGAATACGATGTCGACGTCATTGTTTTGGCACGTTATATGCAAATATTAACCCCTAACTTTGTTGCGGCACATCCATTTAAAATAATTAATATTCACCATTCATTTCTACCTGCGTTCATCGGTGCTAGACCTTATGATCGTGCCTATCAACGCGGCGTAAAATTAATTGGTGCAACTTCTCATTATGTAACCAATGATTTGGATGAAGGACCGATTATCGAACAGGATACAATGCGTGTTAATCATCGCGATCAAGTTGAGGATTTAAAAAAAATTGGTGCATCCATTGAGCGCAGTGTCTTGGCCCGTGCCGTCCGCTGGCACCTAGAAGATCGCGTTATTGTTCACCAAAATAAAACAATTTTATTTTAACAAAGAAAAGCGGAAGCGGCTCGCCCAGCCCCGACAAGCATAAGACGAGCCGGCCTAAAGGTCGTTCTTTGACCTTTTGGACGGAATGGCTTATGACCTCGAGGGGCTAGCCGCTGCAGCTAGACAAAAAGAAAAGCGGAAGCGGCTCGCCCAGCCCCGACAAGCATAAGACGAGCCGGCCT
>CALCRD010000418.1 GCA_937894355.1 uncultured Bacillus sp. | reverse complement strand
AAAGGAGATATCTAACTTTTGAATTTATTTCCGAAACAGCAAAACGTCTAAAAACCGAGTCCCCTATACGCTGTTCTAATTCATAGGTCTCCCTATTTTCTCCCAAATAAGCCAAACTATCCTGGGTAAGGCCCCCAAAAATCTTAAAACATGGGTATTTTGCGGGAGCTCCACCACCTCCGAGCCAAAGCGCAACCTCGGAAATATTCTGTTCCTGTTCCAAATCTAATAAAATTAAAATAGGTTTTTGATAACCGTCAAGAAAACCAGCATAGCTGTGTGTATCTCCATCAGTTAATTTATCTAGTATCAGCTCTGGTGCTGGACCCCAATTTTGCACCTTTGAAATTAGATATCTTTTTCCAAGGCTTACATTTAAATCGTAACCTGAACCAACCTCAAAAACCCTATCGCCAATCTTAGCACTATAATCATCATTGTAACGTATGCAGCTAGAAATCCTCAAATTATCTACAAGCCCCTTGAATCTATTTGTCGAAGTTGAGCCACCTACATATATTGGTTGATCGTTTTTAGAACCTCTTAATTTATATTCTGTCTCAAATCTTGCTGTTAAAACTCCATTATAAAAGAATTGAATTATACCCTGAAGATTATCATGAGTAATAGCGATATGCGACCACTCTCCCAGAGAATAAGTGGTATTCTCATCAGTAAAAGTTCTCCAACCACCATCTGCATAAAACCCATACGAAAGATTTGTATCAGCAAACTGAACCCTATAATCGGCACCCGTGTGTTTGTGGAAGATAAGTTTGTACTTAGAGAGATTCTCTGGTTTTATCCAAGCTTCAAAAGTAAACAAGCTTTTAGGTCCAAAAACTAGGGATTCAGCTTCAGGTATTATAACATTACTTGCGCCAGTTAAATGAAGGGCTTGAGCGTCCACGCCAGCTGAAAATGATAGCTCACCGTCTACCATCCCATCATTTCCATAAAAACTATCGTCATCAATATTTCCGTCGAATCTTAGTAGTAATACTGTATTTCCATCCGGTTCAAAACTCAAGGCAGATACAAACGAACTGGTTATAAGAATAAAAATAAATACCCAAGTATACAGAATGTCCTTTTTCCACACAAGCATTTCCCCCCATAAAAATCTCTCTTTTTATCCTCGAAGGTTGTGGATGCTCTAACACCCACAACCCTCAGAAAATGTATATTCTAAGTTATCTTTTGTTGGGATGGAAAACTTGCTCCCCAAGAGAAGCTTTTTGTTCTGGATCATAACGCAAACAATTAGAAAGCCTTATTTCATCCATACAACCGTAAAACATTTCTCGTGAACCTGTGCCACCTATATATAAGGGCTGTTTAGATCTATCTTCTACCAATTGATATTCCGTATTAACCCTGTAGGTCAACTTTCCATCCTTAAAGAAGCTAATTACTCCTTTTGAGCTATCATGGGTGATTGCAATATGGGTCCATATGTTTGGTTTGAAAGAAGTGCTTTCATCTATGAACGTATTCCAATTACCCTTTGCATAGAATTGGTAGGAGAGATTGTTATAAGAAAATTGTATTCTATAATTGCCACCTGTATATTTTTTAAGTAGAGTAATATAACCAATCAATCTACTGGGTTTAACCCACATCTCAATAGTCATAGTGCTTTCTGGTCCAAAGACAAGCGATCCATCTTCATTGTTCGGAATTTCAATATATCCATCCTCAAACAAGGCTACCCGTTCTTCATCCTCTATCTCGAATTTAATAGAACCAACGGCCTTTCCATGATTACTATGCAAGCTATCGTCGTTAAAGTTATCATTAAATTGGAGTAGGAGCACTGTGTGCGAATCAACATCTAATCCTGTGGCATCAACCGTTTTATAAACAACAAAAAGTGCTAGTATTAGTGTAATAACGCAGAAAAAGCAAGCTTTGGTCCTCAACATTATTATTACCTCCAAATCTATGCTATGATTCCACTAGGGATCACTAAATGAAAGCCGTTAAAAAATATAATCTCTGAAATTTTTTATCCTCACTAAAATATTGTTTCCGTTCAAGAAAGGTGGGACCCTCTAACGGTAGGATCATTACTTATATTATTTTAGTTCTAAAAACTTATAATCACTAACTCCTGTAATGATTTCCGTAACTTTTATTCTCCAAATACCGGGTTCATCGTTTAAAGCAAACCTAGCAATCGTCTGACCCTTGAGACTATCTAATAGTAAGTTTTGCGAATAAAAATTAACTTCCTTTCCTTGGGGATTATAGAACTCAAAATTTATGTTTGTTCTAATCTTCTCATCCCCTAACAAATCCTTTAATTTCACTGATACATCCAACACAAAATTAGATCCGCGTTCAATAGTCTTGGGCGCGTCTAATGCTACTCCTGTTATTTGATAAGGGGTGATAGCATACACCTTTGCTTCACAAGGATAGATATTAGTTTCAATCCTGTCTCCGTATCCTAAATACTTCTTTTCACGAACATCATAGATATATCCTTTATTATCGAACTTCAACATGTAATCTATGCCATATCCTTTTCTCATTTTTGAAGTGTATGGCATATAATAATCTCTTCGAAATGTGTTCTGAATCAATCCATAAAACACTGTTCCGTCGCCATTGTGAAACTTTCCAATCCTAAAATAAGGGGCGTTTTCTTCGGGATAAAAAGAACTCATTAAATTAATTGCCCTTAAGCTTTCCAATTCACCAATGCTAATCCTAAATAAATCCCGATAATTTCGAGCTATCGACTCTCTCCGTCCAAGTGGATTATGATACGGGCCTGGCAAAGGATCGGGTAGGTATGAAAGATAGTTTGATAAGTAGGAGTTCAAATATATTGCCTTACCTTTGCCATGTTCTTTCACAATAACGGCCGGGAGGGAATTTGAGTAGTTCTTAATTGCTTTTGCTCCACTAATTTCCAATTCCTCAAAGGCTACGGGTAAATCCCAATCATCATTTTCTATTTCCAAAGTATTTATGATTGATCTGCCACGCATCTTTGCCTTAAACCATTGTGGAAATGAAGTGGTTATTCCAAAAAGTTCTTTTCTAAAATCTTTAGCATGTACTAGACCTTGATTGTTAAGAAAACCAAATTCACCTGTTGCAAAGATAACTCCACCTGTGCTTAAAAACTTTTTTAATTCCGCAATCTCCCCTTCACTAACACATACACCGTAAGGTATAATTAATAATTCTATCGGTTGCTTAGCTAACAAACCTGTTTCAATTTCATCGTCCGTAACATAACGCCAATCAATGCCCAAATCAATAAGAAGTCTCTCTGCTGCCTCAAGTTCATAAATAGTCCTTGGAGAAAATAAATAACCATTTGAAAGAAATTGATTTCGTTTTGAATAAATATAATCATCCAAAGCTAACGATGGCTGCGAATACCTGATAGCTGCTTTATACGTGGATTGATTAGAGTTAATAATCAACTTACCTATTCCCTTTTTAATTTCCCCTATTTCTTGTGCAAATATTTTACCTGGGTATGATAAGGTAAGGTCTTCTGCAATTAATCCGTATCTATGATAAGGTTGTGTTTTGTCTGAACGATACCCACTTGCACTATAATAGTTAACCCCATTAAGGCCACGAATCAAATCAAGCCATGCTCCTTGGTAGGCCCAAAGTTCATCCCTATTTTGAGTATCATAGCCACCAACGAAGCTTGCTGCTTGTGTTTCCTTGTTGCTATAGCTTCTAATTACTTCAGCTTGGACCGGACTGTTGTAACAGACAATATAATTTATTTCCTTTAAGATTTCTGGGAAGTTAAAACCAATCATACCAGCATACCTGGTACCATCGAGGCCAAATCTAATATTTGGATTTTTTGCTTGTAATGCTCTCAAAGTAACTCCATGTACACCACCGAAGAGGCGATCCATAAATAATCTATATTCTAACCATGGTGCAAATGTATATATTTCATCACCTTTAAATTTTAATGCCTCTTCATCAAGTTCTTTACGTTCTAATTCTTTGTTAGCCTCTTCTATCTCCGCTCTGCTCAATGCCTCGCTTATATTTCCTAATTCCACCGGTTTTATATCATCAAAAGAGGAATAATCAGATCCCCAGTTAAAGTTAAGTAGTGCTAAATCATTTTGATATTTTTCTTTAATGAACTTCCGGAATGCATTGATATTTTCTGGATGATATGACATCCAACCCTGTTGCTCATCACCTGAAGAATAAGTTGTAACTCCCCATTTTTCTCCAACATTGACATTCGAAGCAACGTTCTCGATATATTGGTTTAAAAAGATCGGATCTCCTAAAATCATGTGGCTAATCTCTTCATTTGCTGGTTTCCACAAGCGATTGTTAATATTCCGAGCCATATAGTTGCTCACACCAGATGAATATTGAAATTGCGGCCTCAGCCCTTGCAAAGCAAATGTTGATAAAAAACTATCTAGAATTTTATCCCATTCTTCATCAGCAATGCTTTCTGATGCATAATAGTTTGCATAAGCCAAAGTAGAATC
>CALCRD010000417.1 GCA_937894355.1 uncultured Bacillus sp. | reverse complement strand
ATAAAAAAAGCGATCCCTAGAAACTAAGGATCGCAACTAATACTATTATGTTGTCCAGTCTACAAGACGACTTCTTCACTGATCATATTGCCAACCACAATACTATTGACCGCATTAATATAAGCTAGGGCACTCGCTTTGATAACATCCGTGTCTGTTGCTTTGGCGACAAAGGTTTCGCCATTAAACTCAACTTGTAGCTTAACTTTTCCTAATGCTTCCTTGCCTCTAGAAATACTACTAATTTTATATTCTAATAATTTAATATCCATATCAATTATTTCTTTAATCGAAGAATAAAGGGCATCAATTGGTCCAGTACCTACTGTACTGCTCTTAAAGATTTGATCGCCCTTCTTAAGTTTCACGCTTGCCGAAGGGAAAATCGTATTACTAATTACTTGGAGATCAACTAATTCATAGAAATTGTCACTATACTGTTTGACACTTTGGTTATCCATTTCATGTCTTGAGTAAAAATGTTCAACAATCACATACAAATCATGATTGTAAACTTCCTTTTTCAAATCAGCAAGCTCTAGGAAGTCAGCAAAGATGACTTCAAATTGGGTATCGGTAAACTGATTAAAGCCCAATTGCTCAAGAGCATTTTTCACAGCATGACGTCCTGATCGTGCCGTTAAAACGAGCTCCATATCGTTTAAGCCGACATCTGTTGGCGAAATAATTTCATAGGCATCCCTTGATTTCAACAATCCATCTTGATGAATTCCCGATGAATGAGCAAAGGCATTTTCCCCAGTAATCGCCTTATTGACCTGCACCTCAAGCCCCATTAAGCTACTGACTAGCTTTGATGAATTAATAATTTCTTTAGTATTTATGTTTGTATGGGCATCAAAGAAGGAAGACCGAGTGTTCAGGGCCATAACCACCTCTTCTAATGCTGCATTACCTGCTCGCTCACCAATACCATTTATTGTACATTCAACCTTATCAGCCCCATTTTTAATAGCCGCTAAAGTATTAGCAGTTGCCAATCCAAGATCATTATGACAATGAACACTTAGAAGTACTTTATCATCTAGATTTTTTAACCGGTTATTTAATTTAAAAATTAACTCCCCAAACTCTTCAGGAATAGCGTAGCCAACTGTGTCAGGAACATTAATAATCGTAGCTCCCGCTTTCACAACCGCCTCAATCGTTTTCCAAAGATATTCAAACTCGGAACGCGAAGCATCCTCAGTAGAGTATTGAATATCGGGTAGTAGGGTTTTAGCATATTTCACCGCTTCTACGCCAATATCTAAAATTTGATTTTTCGATTTACCAAACTTTTTCTCAACATGAATATCTGAAGTACCAAGAACCATATGAATTAGCGGCTTTTCAGCATATTTAACACTATTGTAAACTGAATCAATATCAGCTTTTACGGCACGTGCCAGGGCTGTGATGGTAATATCATCGGTATTACCAACTTTTCTAGCAATCTCTTTAACTGCATTAAAATCACCAATAGACGATGCCGGAAAACCAGCTTCAATAATATCAACTCGTAATTTTTTTAATTGGCGCGCTACTTCCAGTTTTTCATATAAATTAAGTTTTGCTCCAGGAACCTGCTCTCCATCACGTAAAGTCGTATCAAACACCCATATTTTTCTTGACATATCAGAAACACTCCCCTTCAAATATTTAGCTAGAAAAGTGCTAGAGCTAGCAACTAATCTGAGTTCAAATAATTCCTTTAATAATATAAAAAGCCCCGCCTCTATAGAAACTATAGAGACGAGGCTGTGCTCGCGGTACCACTCTAATTGATTAATAAATAAATATTAACCCACTTAAATTCGGTGGCTATCACCACCTATCCTCATAACGGTAGAAAACCGACATCCCCTACTATTCATTCAGGGAGTAGCTCTTGGACGAGTTCAAAGGCAAATAACTACCGATTCTCACCAACCACCGGCTCTCTGATAAGCTTATTACATCCTTTTACTATTTCCAATCAACGCTCATTATTTATTGAATTATTAGTTATTTTACTTCCACAGCTCAGTAAAAGTCAAGGGTCTTTTGGGAAAAACCGTAAATACTAGCTGTTTTTCGAAAAGATTGTTGTTAAAATCTTAAACCCGATTTTAACGTGGTAAAAATCCAAAACCTGATTTTTACTAGGTAACAGCTATTTTGTAGCTTGAAAGTAAGTTTGCAGCTCTTTTCTCATAAATGTTGCCAATTTTACTGTCTAAGTGTATTCTAAACACCTCGTTATCATCTTAAAAAGCAATAAAGTTTGCGAAAAGAGCCTAATTAATGTACCTGCTTAACCATTGCAGGACTACCTACCCGACTAACTTTAATGATTTCTCCCAAAATACTAATGGCCAGTTCTTCTGGTGTTTCTGCACCGATTTCCAGTCCGATTGGAGTATGAACTGCATCTAAGCGCTCCTGACTAACCCCTTCACTCCTTAATTTGTCAAAAATGCGAATAACCTTTCGTTTACTAGCCATCATCCCGATGTAAACGCATGGATAATTAAGTGCAGTCTTTAAGACAATATCATCGCTATCCTTAGTCACAATGATCACATATGATTTTTCATTAAGGCCGGCTCCAATGACAGCCTGTTCGATATTCTCATTAACATACAAGCTCCTAGCATGAGGAAAACGTTCATCGCTACAATATCC
>CALCRD010000416.1 GCA_937894355.1 uncultured Bacillus sp. | reverse complement strand
TCCTGCCTCTGGTTGACCCTGTTCAATAATTTTGTGCTGCTAAGAGGAGGAGCATTAATCTATTTATTCCCCTTTTCTCCCCAAGTGAACCAATACAGTCAATCCTTTTGATTCAAGTCGTTTGTTTTGCTCTATGGTAGAACAATTTTGACAAGAATTTCCCCCAAATAAAAAACCCCGGGCCCGTAGGACACCGGAGTATGATCAGCATTAGCATATAGAAAGTTTAACCTCAACATATTCAAATAATACTACACAAAAAACCATTTTGTCAAGAAAATTATTTGATTGTGTTGCGGGACTACATTTGTCACTTTCACTGGACTACTTGAAGCGGCGCAATAGCGCTGCTGCTATTAGGGGGGCTCTTACGTTGGATACGTCATCTATAAAGAATTAGCTGAAGCCATTCTAGTAACCTCATGTTCGAGCTCCGAATCCATCTCTTTAATATTTTCCCAATCCTGGTATCCAATTTGATCCTCTTTCTTTTATGTGTACACTACAACATCGCTATGAAGCTTTAAGTTATGATGCCAAAAGTTAAATTCATTGAGTTTCTGATTCACTTGGTCGTAAACTAGTTTAGTACCAGAAGGATCCTTTATAGTAACTATTAGACAAAATTCCTGACTTAAGTCAGTGTTTTCCAGGATAGCCTTGGTTTCGATATGATCTCGAAACATGCCTCGTAAAACCAAATACCACTTTTTATCATATGTTAAATACTTCACTTGGTTCGAATCGGTCATTTCAGATAAATTCACAGCATATTTTTTCACTGGATAATACTTATCTCCATACTGAATCAATAGCCTTTCCTTTAATGCAAAATCGTCTTTATTCTGTTTCATTTTCGTTTTACTATAATTGCGTTCAAGAAGCAAATTCCTAGATCCATCTCTACCAACTGGATTTAATATGTTTCTTCTTGTGGTATCTCTATCTTTTTTTATATCGAAAGTACCCATTTTAACATCAATGTTTGATTGGCAGTATTCAGCCCTCTGAGTTGAATCCAAAATCGGATTGTACACAAGAGTTACAACGATTTGACCACTATAGTATTCTCCAGATACCAAACAGTCCGGCATAGGAAAATCCATAATATCTATATATTCACCCTTGGCAAGCTCATCACGCATTATGAGAGTTACTTCATTTGGTGAATTATAAAGTATGTCACGTATCGGTTCCGGTTTGCCAAAGCCTACTTGATTGACTCTTTCTACATTTGGTATTTTAAGACACTCTGAATAACTCGCGGAATGAATCATTAGAGCTTTTAGCAACAGTGGATCAAAATCTTCTTCCATTTCTTGGTATAATCCAGCTGCTAGAGCAGCAATGCGAGGAGTTGAATAGCTTGTCCCAACTGAATAGTTTATTGCACCATCTATGCCAAAAGATTTAATTCCAGTTGTCACAAGCTTTCCTTCAGTATCTACTCCGGCATTTCCGCCATAATGTACAACTTCTGGCTTTATAATATAAGAAGGCCCTCTACCAATTCGAGTAAAGGGCGATGGATTATCTACTTCAGCAAGATCAAAGGACGCTTTTTTATGAGCAATCGATCCCACAACGAGCGACCTTACCGAATCCGCACCCTGATGTATTTTCCCTTTAGGATGTCCTGTTATAAAGTTTCCGCAATTTCCAGCCGATTTGCAAATCAAAATATTATATTTGTCCTGTAGGGCATCTAAGGCTATAGCAAAATCAGAAAAACAAAAGTCATCAACTGGGGTGGTAATACTTATAGATAGATTCCATACCTTCACATTTTTGTGATGCGCTCCTACGGCTTCTTGAATATTATTAACTAATTCATCTTCTCCGATACTTTCTTTAGCTGTATCCGGAAAAACACATGCATCAAAAATTTTAACGCCATCACTTCCTACCCACCTCTGGCCTTCCAGGCAATCACCATATAAGATAATTCCCGCTACAAACGTACCATGATTCTTCTCCATTAATACCTCAGGATAAGCTGTGTATCGTTCCTCAGTTAACCATGGCTTTAAATGAGGAATTTTCGCAATTCCGTTATCTAAAATTCCCACTGTAGAATATTTCTTACCTTCTTTAGGCAAAGAGATATCAATTGTTGCTTCATCTTCCATCATATCTAAAGCTAGAATAAATTTAGGCATGGGCTCTATCGAAAAAATTGCTTCAAAGGCATTGTTATCGCTTATTGCTTGAAAATAATCTAAACTTATCGACTGTATGTTGTACACAACTTGATCGGGGGAATACTCTGTTTTCTTAACTTCTAATCCTAATTCCATCATTGCCTTCTCGAAATATTTTCTAATAGCGATGTTTTGTTCATAGTTTTGAAAATCAATCAGCTTAACTTTGTAATCCGTTGGCTCTTCTTTATTACTTTTGTTTATAAAAGGTTTAAACTCACGAATACTATCTATGCAGGAAAGGGCATATGCATATCTCTCTGTATTTTTTAATCTTTCAATTACAGTATTTGTTTCCCTCGAATCCTCGAGTTTAATAATAATTTCATCAGGCTCTGCTAACCCAAGAACATTATTTTTGGCACCTGTTCTGAATAAATTACCAACTTCGCGTCTGTGAGTTTTGGCTGTTGCATCCTCTATAACTTTTGTCTTAACAACAAGTGGTATTAGGGAATTTAGCTTCTCTTTCTTAACTACTTCTTCTCTAAACTCTTCAAATGCCCCTACAAGTGTTCTTGATTTATGCGCGAGCTTCTCTCCATCGAGAACCCATTTAGGAAATTCATCACTTCCTCCAGCTTCAACCCGTAAATTATCAACTTCTCGTTTTCCAAAAAACTTAATTGGCAATCTTTCCTTATCCATCGTTTTGCACCACCCTTCGTGAATCAATTTTGGAAACCGCTCGAACTTTTCTTAAGGAATAGTTAAAACCTTCACTTACCTCCTTTTGTGTCACTCCATGTTTGAGTAAAAATTTTATAAAGTCATCCTCACTAACTATCTTATGTTTTTTGTACAAATATACTTCATGTAACAGATCAGAGTTGTTAGTTAAATCTGTCTTATTTATGATTGCTTTTTTCATTGAATTATTAATGACTGTTTTAACGTCTGCATGGCTCATCCCCTCGAAAGAAGATGCTACCTGTTCTAATTTTTTCTCATTATCTAAGATGTTGCTGTTCATCTTAATAAATAATTTGATTAGTGATATTACCTCGTCTTTATCTGGCTTTTCTAAGGTAATAATTTTAGAAAACCTTCTCCAAACAGCCGGATCCAATAACTCATGGTGATTAGTTGCAGCTATCAAAATGCTATTTTGACTAAAGGCATCAATATTTTGAAGCAAGCTGTTAACAACGCGTTTAAGTTCTCCGAGTTCATGCTTATCGTCACGGAGTTTGGCTACAACATCAAATTCATCTAGAAAAAGGATACACTCTCGTTTTGATGCGTAATCAAATATTCGTCTAATGTTTTTAGCTGTACTACCAAGTAGCGACGATACCAGTCCATCTAGCCTAACCGTTACAAGGGGTAAACCTGTTTTAAATGAAATATATTTTGCCACAGTGGTCTTGCCGCAACCGGGAGGTCCATAAAGTAATAAAGAATTAACCAGTTCAATTCCTGCACGCAGAATGTCATCTCTTTGCTGATAAATATGAACGAATTCTTCTATCTCGTCTTCAACGAAAAACTTGAGAATAGGTTTATCAAAATAATTGTCAGGTATAAAAATATCAACCATATCCATCCGACTCTCGCTGTCTACTGGTTTTGTTGCAAACTCATCTAACGAGGCCATCCTTGTTTTCTTATTTATTAATAAGGAACGTATTTTTTTAGACAACGATAAATCTCCGGCTTTTTCTAGATTTTCAGCCAAAACTTGTGCATAATTATATACTTTTTCTCTATCACCAACAATTCCACCCTCTACGATTTTAACAATTTCTGTATACATATTATAATTCCTCCAGACACCGTCAGTATATCACCACATTGGTACATTTGTCAATATAAACGTTATTGTCAATGAGGATTTCGTTATTAAACTTCCACTTTTGTTATTATTATCTCGTTATTTGATATAAATATTTCCATCCGTATGAGTCATTGAAATGATTAATGAAACACGAATGAATAAGTTGATATAAAATGAGTCCCAAACCTCTGATTCAATAAGCGATATCACAGAAAGATGCTTTTCTTTTTTAAAATAAAATAGCCCCGGCACTCGAGGAACAGATGGGAACCTCAATATCTTCTATTTCTTCCCTACCAAAGATCATTAGATCAAATTTTACATTTGGATATCTCCTAAAAACATCAATATAAACTCTGCCATATTGTTTTTCTATCTTTACATTAGGTTCATCAATCACAATCAAAAACCAAAGCATCTCATTTTCTTCAAACGCATATGCGGAAACAGGGGTTAAGCCTTTTTGCCCAATACAGTTTGAAAATCCTCAATCTGCTCCCTGTAGATCTCTAAGTTTTCTGGAAGATAAGTCTCTCTCATTGCCTAGTCTTTACACACACTTGACACGGAGCTAAAGGAGCCCCCTTATAAGCGGTAACTATTCCTTCTCATTCCTTAAAATCACATACATTTCCACTGCTACTTCTAAACGTTGAATCCCACGCCACATAACTTGCGTGCCTGGTGGGCCATCCCGATTGCGCCCTTGATGGCCACCGATTTTGCCTACCAACCAGATAGCTTCTGCCAAAGTAGGTGGTTTTTTGGGTGGCTTTGAGGATTTGGTTGCATAACAATAGAGTGCTTTCCATTCTACATCGCTAAAAAATACAGTGCAGGGGGAATCGGGGGTTTCTCTACCGAGCATCGTCAAATAAAAGACTCGCCAAGCAACAATCATATCTATTGCAATACAGGTTTCAAGGCTGTCAGCACTTCCTAATTGGCGATCACCAATTCGGCAACCGCTTTTGAGGGTACGATGGAAAATTTCTATACCCCATCGTTTTGAATACCATTCAACCATTTTAACAGCATCTTTAAATGTTTCCACGGGATAAGTAGTCAACAACATCCATTCAATGGGATCAATATCTGGGCCTAGGCCTTTAGAAAGTTCAACATCTTCTTTTAAATAAACAGCCCAAGTAGTTAATGGAGGTTCCTTTTTTGAATTTTTGGTAGGCGAAATTTCCACTTTAGAAAAGCGAATGTTTACGATGGCAGTACGAGCTTTCCGGGATCCACTTCGGGGGATCTCTAATGCTACTTTTCCAGCTATATCTAAATTCAACATATGGTCCCAAAGGTATTCATTTTCCACTTTGCGAAATCGGGTTCTTTCGGATCGAACCAGCAGTTTTGGGCCATTTGGGTCTATTAGGGCCTCAGCAAGTAACTCGTAGATATCAGACTCCCTGTCTCCAATACTAACAAGCATTGTGTCGGGACACAATCGTTGAATTTCAGCGAGCTTGCGAAAGCTACGGATCCATTTCATACTTTCTTTTAGTTCAATGGGTACCCGTGCTTTTATATTCCTAAACTCGTTAATTTTTTCAGGGTCTCTTGCCCAACATTGGGCATCTAAAACGCCTAGAGGAGTACCTTCTTCTGTAAAAGCCACCGTATCATGCATAATTAAACCTAGTCCACCTTGGTTGCCATTGGTTGGCCCTAAACCCTGAGTCATCGGTCTTGTATTATATTCTAAAACCGTAGTGTCTTGGGGGGCAAGGATCACAGAATAGTCCTTCATTCTTTCAATTGTCGCCTCAGTATGAGCCGTTAAAATAACGTCCATCGAAGTCTCCTTATTGCTAAAAAATCTGTATGCACCAACGGTGTCCGCTCTTGAGCCACACGCCTCTGGAATAGTTTTGCCACAGTTCTCATAAAACTTCTGAGCGATGGAAAACAAACGTCGTTTAAGTCGAGGATCGAAGAGCTGGACCGTTCCCAATTCTTCTTCAGACCAATTTGTTGGATTTTCAATAGGACGAGCATCCCCTAAATTATAGCCCTGTTCCTCGCAAAGAATATCTTTCCAATCTGATTGTAGTGTCTGTAGAAAAATTTGTTTCGGGATTCCGTCCCTTCGCCCTGAACTATCGCCTACATATTCCCAATTAGCAGCTTTATAGCTAGCACCATCAAAACGTGTTGGATCGACAAAAGTCTCAACTAATACAGGGCGAATAGCATAGCGTTCTTCCCAGTCACCAGGAAGCCGATGTAAAGTTAAAGATAAAATATAAGATGCTAAATTTGGAACTTGCACAGAGGGAACGATTAAAAAACGAGCATTTAAAATTACTTTATCCAAGTTGTTGCGCCGAGCCGCCTCAGACCAACCAATAAATTTATCACGAGCAGCTAAAGCCCAAGTTCCTGAACCAAAACTTAATGCTCCGATGGGTCCATATTTTGCGCTAGTAACTAGATAGCGTATTTGAGCACCACAAAGAGGTTGCGCGCCCAAATAATGGTGGCTATTAACAAGGGAATTCCATACTTCTGATTCTTCTCTGCTTACGATTGGCTGCACACTAATTTCACCTAAACCAGAAATGGAACACTTAACCTCGGGAACATCAATACGAAGCACGGATTCAGCGGGTTTATTAAACGAATATGTTTTAGTTAAAGCTGGCAAATCAATGATATCTCTTCGGTCAAGTTCAGCTAATGCCTTGCGGCAGCTCATCTCTTTTAATTTGCCATTGAAAGAACGCCAATTTTCGCGTTCGCAAATCCGCCGTGACAATTCTGTACGAGAAATTGTTGGCTCCGCATTTATTGTTTCCTTGATAAATTCAATTAGGGCATTTGAAAAATAAAGATTATGTATTCTCATGCACCAATTTTAGCAAAAATAATGACACGTGTCAAGTGTGTATAAAGACTAGCCTAGGAGGGGGCTTTCTCCTTTGTGTTTCCGCAAACTCCCCGTTTCTATG
>CALCRD010000415.1 GCA_937894355.1 uncultured Bacillus sp. | reverse complement strand
CGTTAATCGAATGGGAAAATTTGAGCGGAGATAAGAAAAACCGTGCTGAATACGAAGCAAGGTTGAAGGAACTGCGTGATCAATTGAGCAATCTCCAGGGCTATCATCGCAAGGGAAAGGAAGAAGGTCTAACAGAGGGGATAAAGGAAGGGATAAAAGAAGGGATAAAAGAAGGGATAAAGTTAGGTGTAGAAAAAGGGAAAAAAGAGGAAAGTAAAAACATTGCCGGGAACTTGCTGAAAAAAGGGTTTTCACAGGCGGAGGTAGCCGAACTAACTGGATTATCTTTAGAGGAAATCCAAGATCTTTAGTTTTCTGGACTCTCTTTTTAAGATTTCACAAGGGGAAGTAAATCAGATATCCTATCAAACAATTGAAGTGATTGACCCGAGCAATTTGATTGTACTATGGAAAAAATACCCGCGAAAAATAAAAGAACAAAATGAACAGTATCCAATTAGGTGGGTAGAAAAGATGGAGCATTCGACACCAAGTGCATCGAATGCTCAAAAGGTAGGTATATAAATATTAAAATATAAACCTATTGGATTTCAAAAATAGGTATTTGAAAACCTCGAGAAATTACTAAATACCTAGTTTGTCAGAAATAGCATTACCATATATAGACATCTTCAATGTTAATTTTTTTGAATGCCTAAAGAAAGTTATTTTAAACCTAAACCACCAAGAAGACCTTTTACACTGCCAATTGGATCTTTTACAACGCCAGTAACCGTTCCGACAGGATCTTTAACAACTGATCCAACAGTGCCAGTTACGCCACCGACGACACCAGTAACTGTTCCGACAGGATTGGAGATACCCCCACCTGTAGTACCACCAACAACACCAGTAACTGTTCCAACTGGATTTGAAACAACTCCACCCACAACTGTTTTGGCTGTATCAACCACACCGCCAACCACACCAGTAGCAGTTCCGACAACGCCGGTAGCAGCACCAGTAACGCCACCAACCACACCGGTGGCAGCACCGACAACACCAGAAGCAGCACCGGTAACGCCACCAACAACGCCAGTAGCAGTGCCAACCACACCTTTAGCCGTATCAACGACTCCACCAATAACACCAGTAGCAGTGCCGGCCACACCAGATACAGTGCCTCCAACATTTCCAACTACACCAGTTCCAGTTCCAACAACGCCTGATACAACGCCTACAGGATTAGTAAGAAGTCCTGTTGATAAACCAGTAGCTTGTCCAGAAACACCACCAACAATGCCTTTTGCAGTACCGGTAGCTCCACCAACGACACCTTTAGTAGTTTTTACTACACCTGTTACGGGATCAATTACGTAAGATACTGTCGCCTCAGGATTAGCTTTGTCAACTAGAGCAGCTGCAGTTTCGCTAGCTTTACTTGCAGTGTCCTTTTCATCCCCAAAAAGATTGCCAATAGCATAAGCTGTAAGCGGGATCAGAACTATTGCAGATGATGCAATGATTGCTGTAATTTTCTTGGGTGTAAATGTTTTTTTGGGACTTTCAATTTCTTGCAAATTCTCAATCATAAATAAAACCTCCAAAAAACTTGTGATATAAAACAGATGTGATTTTCATCACTTAAATTTGATACTATACATAATATTCTGTTTAATCAAGTATTTTAGAAAAATAAATTAAGAATTTTATGATAAAAATAAGATAATAATAATGATATGTAAAAAACAGTAAAAGTTATATACATATATTTCCTCTAAATCCTTTAAAGCTTACTCTTATCAATCGTTTAGTGTCTTTTTGTCAGTTGACAATGACTGAATATATTCGATATAAATACTAATTTTAATGTTTATAAATTATTCTAGAAGATATTTCTCTACTTTATAAATTTTGCTCAAATAAAGTAGTGGAGTGGAATTCTGTAAATCCACTCTTGTCATAACATCACACTTGTTAAGTTATTGACCACTTTTTAAAAATTGAAAGACACAATTCTTCGGGGCGTCACAGACGAAAACAATTTTCGGATGAATTGTGGTTGAAAAGGGGTAGGGAAATAGGTTTTACCCAAATATTATATTTTATGTTAAAATTACTAATTAATATTTTGATTTGGAGGAAAAATCTTGAAGAAGTTTTTTGTTTTTTTACTATTAATAATCGTTTTGGTATTAGGAGCTTGCTCAAATAAGGTTGATCCAACTTCTATGGGCTCAAGTGACACAGAATCTTCCGCAAAACAGGATAAATCAAACGGGAACGAAAAGGAAGAAAAAGGAGTTCAGAAGGGTCAAGAAGAAGCGGCTGATGGGGCTGATCTCTTTGATATTAAAGTGAATACCGAATCGAATCTTGTGAGATTGGTATCCCCTGGAAATGAACCTATAATATTAGCAAAAACTCATTCTTCCAAGCCAGTGAAATCCCCTAATGGCGAGAAAGCTGCCTACCTTTCACCTTTTGATTGGGAGGAACCTTCTATTCTCTACATCGTTGATCTAAAAGATGGGGGCCAAACTGAATTAGTTTCTGCTGATGCAAAAAATAAACCAAAATATGTCATTTGGGAAGATGATGAACATGTATTGGTAATAATAGGCTTTCCACATGGCACGATTGACCTAGGTGGGGATATTTACAGAGTTAATATTGAAACCAAAGAAAAAGAGTTAGTCAAAAAGTTTGAGAGCGATATTCAGGTAACTTATCTCCTTCGTATCGAAAACGGGGTTCTATATTATAGCGGCATCCAATATACAGATCAAGAAATGAACGATTATAAGGATTTTTCAGGTCATGTTAAAATAGAAACTGAATAGAAACATGGAGACGGTTTAGGTCTCAGAAAAAGTTGCTTTTTTTAGTCCCATTTTCGGTGAAATACTTATTTTAATGGCTTAAGTCATGGCTTAAGCCACAGTGACAACTTGGATTTTGTCGATTGTAATAAAAGAGCTCTGAATATTACAGTCTTTGACCGTTATGTTCAGAACTCTTGCGAAATTGTGAAATATTTGTGTGAATCAAGATTTTTCGAAGCGTCCCAGTGCAAGGAAACAAAAATATTCGATAACCACTTGTTTGTACTGAAATCTAATCTAAAAGACACATATTTAACATGATCCCTAATATCCACAATATGCTTTTATCAGTATAATTGAAATGACTACCTCAGAATCCCCCACAAAGATTCCTCCCTTTGTTTTATTCCCTTTTATTAAAATTTGATAAGAAAGTAGGTTGATATTTTTATGAGAAGACGATTACTATGTACCTGCAGCAGTGGGAAATTTGAAGAATATTGCTGCGCTCAAGGACTCCAAGTGAAAGTAACCCCCCATTCCTTTAAAAGTGAGCAAGATCGCCAGGAAATCATTCGAAATCTCCAAATTAGCTCCCAATTTGAGATGAGGCACAGAGGCATATTCTTATTCTACGGAAAAGATTTTATCTCCTACAAGCTTGAAAACCCTAGAGGACAGGAACGAAATGAATTTCTGCGCTTGATTTCACGCTTTATGTCCTTCTATTTGGATGACAGTTGCCCGACTTCCTGGAAAAATTGCACCCCCATGTTTTGGGAAGAATTCATTACCACCGTTTGCCCACTACATCTTTGTATTTCCCCACAACAAAAGCAGGTAGAAAAATTTTTTTACCAACTTAAGAAGTTTGTCCGCTGGCTGGACAAAAGAGAAGGCACCTCATGGACCCCTGTCATTCTAGAATTTTTAAAAAAGTATCAAGATGAACTTAAGATGTGCGAAAGACTTCTAAATGGCCTCTTTTTACTACAATTTCCTAATATCCACAAACCTGACTGGGATTACCAGAAAGACTTAAATAAATTGGAAGAAAAATACCTGAGCATTCAAGATCCTATTGAGAGTATTTTCGAAATACAAAGTGTGATCGGAAATATCACAATCGTAACTGATTTACATGACGGGCGGAATTATAAAGTGGATGGAATCCCGTGTTCTGCAGACATGGTGGGACTTCTGCTTAATGGTGCAATCGGAAAATTTGGTGGGGCACTTCTTTGGAATTGGTACCATACCCTCGGTGTTTATCCGCAGAGATCGAAAATATTTTTGAAAATGTATGATGTTTGGGATGTAGTTGCTGCTCCTTCTGAAATTAATAAATAATTACTGATGGAAGTTTTACCTTATATATTCGGGGTTATGATGGAGATCTACCCGAAAAAAATCCGGTCACATAATAAATGTGACCGGATTTTTTCTTTTTTTAGGGGGGGGTTAGGTTATGTTCATTGTAATCAAAAATTATTTCCAAACTATGAAAAAATGATTAAAGTTTATCCAAAAACTCCATCGCGGCGGATATTGTCGAATTGTATAGTTCTATTTTCACATTTTCTATATTAAATACTCATACTTCTCTCACATTTTCACTTTAGATTGATAGGAGCCAAACGCGAACTACAATCTAACAAAAAAGGGGATCGATTAATTATGTCATTCAACGGAATAGTAACGAAAGTTTTAGCCGGGACGGTATTTGCCGGAGGGATTACTTTAGCAGGGATTACTTGGCAGGGAGACGGGGATACAACTAATATTAAGGGCAATATTGACAGTTTAAAAGTGAAATTGACCAATGCTGTAGACGATAACAAATTTTTAATGAATAGCTTTAACAACTTGAATGGAATGTACAACACCGCAGTAGGTAAAGCCAATGAAACAATTGACCAATTTAATCATGCAAAGGCTCAATTGGAGGCACAAATAGCTAAGATTACGACCCAGCTTAATGACAAACAAGCAGAACTTGACCAACTAATTGCTGATAAGGCAGCAGATGAGGCTGAAAAGGAAAAAGCTCAGCTGGAATTACAGGGGCAGATCGATGACTTGGAAATACAATTAGAAGCAGCTAATAAGAAGATTAAGGAGCTGGCTCAATATGCCGATGAGGTGGACAGTTCGATTGAATACACGCCGGTAGACAGAATAGCCTATACAGCAGTCGAGCAATATTTGAATGATGCGGATTTACCTGAATTATTTGGGGCAGCCGGAGCTTTAACAAAGGATCACTTTTCGCTTTCGGAAATGCTAACATACGCTATGCAAGATGAATATCTTGCCCAAGCTGAATACATAAAGATTATGGACAAGTTTGGAACACAAAAGCCGTTTTCTAACATTAAAATGTCTGAAGGTAAACATATTGACATGTTAACACCGCTATTTGAAAAATATGGAGTTACTTTGCCAGCAAATACTGCTAATGATCACGTCGTTATTCCTGATACATTATTGGAAGCCTATAAAACGGGAGTCATTGCGGAAATAAATAACATTGCTATGTATGATGCTTTCTTGAAACAAGATATTCCGGATGATCTGAGAGCGGTGTTTTTGAATTTGAAAATGGCATCACAAAATCATTTAAATGCGTTCGAAAATCATGTAGCCAAGGCGGAGGGAACTTCCGGCGGTAATGGAGGCAACGGCGGCGGAATGGGTGGCAAAGGTAAAGGCGGCCCAGGCGGCCAAGGCAGCTGTAACAATTAATCTACCCTTTACCACACCACCGCATTGGGGGACTGTCCCCCAATGCGGTAGTGCGGTGAAGAAGTGTGTTTTCCCTTTTCTTCTTTTAGTTCCGTTTTATTTCATTATCCACTCATACTCCCCTAGACAGCCCGCCCCCCAAACACTATAAACCGCTAATTCTAATCCTTAACCAAACTTGTAATTTTTGTTGAAACATCACACAACAAATACACTTAGTCGCCTATAAACCAAATAGGCGGCTATTTTTTTTGAGGTTTAAATGCAAGTAAAGTATTTATTTGCCAATTTGTTGGACAGTTTTGTGAAACAAGGTTTTTCAGGGTGTCCAAGTGGCGGAAACAAGTTATTTACCCCAAAAAGGGACAGGAGAACCGTCCCCATGATCCTTTGGTGACAAAAATCACAGGTTTTCACGCAATTGTTATAAAAATCACACAATTTGCGCACAGAAACTTCAATCTTTTCCCATTATTGCCCGATAAGATGAACTTGCATTAATAAATTTACTCACTATAAAAAAGAGGAAAAATGGAAGGAGATTGATTTGAATTATGAAACTATGGAGAATTGGATCAAAGAAATTAGTATTGCTATTAGTCTTGTGTTTTTCGCTGATTGTATCAGCTTGCACTAGCGAAAAGAGTAGTACGGAGGACTCTAAAGATAAGAGTGCCGATAAGGAAAAAGGAAAGCAGACGTTAACCATTGCTTTAGGACATGGTTTGGATTATTTAGGATTAGATCCTTATGGAACTGGAAGAGAAAATACCATATTAAAGACGGTTGTCTTTGAACCGTTAGCATTAGAGACGTCAGCAGGTGAGTTTGAAAGTGCTTTAGCTAAATCATGGTCTGTTAACGAAACTGGGATGGAATGGACTTTCAAATTACGGAAGGATGTTACATTTCATGATGGAACGCCATTTACAAGTAGTGCCGTAGCTGCAGCGTTTAATCGTTATCTTAAAGAACCTGATTTTTCACGAAAAGCAGGTATCGCTAGTGTTAATACTCCTGATGATTATACCGTTGTCTTTCATTTGCAACGCCCATTTGCCCCATTCTTAAATTTAGTCGGATCATACCAATGTGCAATTCCAAGTCCGACTTCTTTTGATGAAAATGGAAATCTAGTTAAGCCAATCGGAACAGGAGCATATGAATTAAAAAAACTTAGCAAAGAAAAAGTTGAGTTCGTCGCTTATAAAGATCATTGGCGCGAAAAACCAAGTGTTGACAAGTTAAATGTTGTCTATATTTCAGATCCAGCAACAATGGTGTTGGCATTAGAATCTGGTGAAGTTGATTTAATTGGAGCAGATGGTTATGGAATTCCGCAAGCGGAAATTAAGAGATTAACAGATAACAAAGACTTTACTGTTGTAAGGGACACGGATTCCAGTTCATTGGAATGGGTTGG
>CALCRD010000414.1 GCA_937894355.1 uncultured Bacillus sp. | reverse complement strand
GTTGGTGGTCACGATGAGGAACAAAAAGGTGATCAACAGTTTGAAATTTCCGATGAACGAAGTGTGAGTGAGGTTCATCAGGCGATTCTTAGCAAGAGTTTGCAGCCAGTTTATTCCGATTATATTAGAGTTTAGGGGAACGATAATATGCTCATTCTGGTGACAAATCGAAAGCTTTGTAGGGATGATTTTTTGCAGCGGATTGGGGAATTAGCTAAAGGCAAACCTCATGCTATCATGCTCCGTGAGAAAGATTTGAGTCTGGTGGAATATGAAAATTTAGCAAGTGCGGTTAATGAGATTTGTGCAGCTAACGATGTTATGCTGATTATTAATCAAAACATTTCTGTTGCCAAAAAACTAAAGCTAGCAAACATTCATTTATCGATGTCAGACCTAAGAAAGTTTAGGCATGATTTAAGGCACTTCACAGGAATTGGTGCTTCTGTCCATTCAGTTTCAGAAGCGGTGAAAGCTCAGGAATTAGGTGCTTCCTACGTCATAGCTGGCCATATTTTTTCGACTGATTGTAAAAAAGGAGTTCCCCCGCGGGGGCTCTCCTTCCTGACAGAAGTATGTGATACTGTAACAATCCCGGTATTTGCAATCGGAGGAATTTCACAAAACAACCTCAAACAAATTGCAGCAACCGGAGCAACTGGCTGGTGTATCATGTCTCAAGCCATGACATGCCTAAATCCAGAAAACATAAGCTCAGTTTTCCAGTGACATGGGCGGGACATGGGGACGGTTCTTGTGATTCATTCTGAATTTTCGGAAATTACAAGAGACAACTTTTATATGAGCCAATCAGAATATTCAGCCCAAAAAAGCACAACTGGCATTTTAGCCCGTGTTGTGCTTTTTTGTGTTGAGATAACGCGATTTATATTATTCCCATTTGAAAAACTTAACAGCCAATCCACCAAATACTAACGTGATACATACTAAGACAATGATATCAATTGGAAAATCACTTAAATGGTCGCCTAACCAAATTCCTTTAAGTAAGCTAACACCATAGGTCATCGGAAGTGCCTTTGATATATTTATGATACTTTGTGGCATTATTTCTAGTGGCATCGTTGCACCTGATAAGAACAGCATCGGAAAATAGATGATATAAGAAACAGCGGTCGCAACTTTCATATTCTTTGAAATGCCTGCTACAAATAAACCGATTGAGAAAATACTCAATAAAATGATGACAAAAGCAACCAGTGCTTCAAACAAATTACCAAAGAAATGCAGATCAAAAACAATTTTCCCCACCACAATTAGGACAATTAATCCCATGATAGTCATCATAATATTTACAATGAATTGGGATAATAAAATCTCGATAGGCTTAATCGGTGTTGCCATGAATCGCTTAAGGATTTTTCGTTCTCGATATTGTGCTAAAGTTAGCGGAAGTGACATTAATCCGGTCACAGCGATAATCATATTGATATAGCCTGGTGTTGACACATCAACTGTGCCAAATCCACCCATAAACTCATTTGGTTCATTCCCATAAATTGACCCAAATAACAATAACATCAAAACTGGGAAAACAAGGGCAAAGAAGAGGGTAATAAATTCCCTATTTGCTAATTTCCATTCAAGTGCTGTTATTTTTAAAAATATCTTCATTGTGCTCCCTCTTTCCACGCTTTTCCGGTTAATTTAAGAAAAGCATCCTCTAATCCAGGTCGATTAATATCCATTTTCCGATAGTTAATATTTCTGTCTTTTAGAAGAATGATTAAGTCTGTTAAGATATCTTCTCGTTTTGAATAGATTTTGATTCTTTGATTCTCTTTTTCTATTCGATTAATCCCTTCAATCCCCTCGCTAATTAACGGAACGATATCTTCATCAGTTTCAAAGGAAATCATATTATCAATATCAGCAAATTCAATAACACCCTCCACGCTATCTAGGGCGATTATTTTCCCTTCATCAATGATACAAATTTTGTCACATAAATGTTCTGCTTCTTCCATATAATGTGTTGTCATAAAAACGGTTCTACCTTCATCTCTTAATTCTAATACATAATTCCACATCTCTCTCCTCGATTTAGGATCAAGACCTGTGGTTAGCTCATCTAGAAAAATAAGTTTTGGGTTAGAAATTAAGGCTAGAATAACCGAAATCTTTTGTCTCTGGCCCCCGGATAATTGGGACAAATAACTTTTTATTTTGTCCTCGAGATGAAACCGTTCCAACAGTAGTTTATAGTCTAGTGGGTTTTCATACATTGATGTAAACAACTCACAGATTTCAAATACCTTAATTTTATCTTGATACGAAGTTTCCTGTAATTGCACACCGATTTGTTCAAATAATTTTTTATAATCGACTTTTGGGTCAAGGCCTAAAACCTTAATCTCTCCCCCATCTCTTTCATTTAATCCAATAATACACTCGATTGTCGTTGTTTTTCCTGCACCATTTGGACCTAACATTCCAAAAATGCAGCCCTCTTCTACCTTTAAGGAAACATCATTTACAGCAGTAAAAGATTTATACTTTTTTACTAGACTTTTAACTTCAATAACATTCATAAAGACACCCTCCTTTAGGGTCAGGTCAACAGTGAAATATATACTACCCTTACCCCAATCATAGTACACAATTTTCAGAAAACCAAGTCCTAAGCTGGTAATATTTACCGAAACATTACAAAGCGGAGTCGGTTTTCAACCACGGGCAACCACGGGGACGGTTCTCGTGACCCTTTTTGATGCTTCACACACAGGGACGGTTCTCGTGATCTTTTTTTGAAGTTTAATAGGGAACTTTTTGGATGCCAAAAAAGGCTGCAGGCAATTTCTAACGCCAACAACCTCTTATCCAGCCTTTTTTTCACAGAATTGATTCACACTTTCTAACCATCAATAAGACTCCTGGCCAAACTATCCTTTAATATCGCTAGTATATGTTCTAAAAAACTTCACTAGTTGTACCTTTTTGCGCCAATTAATTAAAAATAAGATACTTATCAGAAATAGTGGCACACCAATCGGCAACGTCCAGGCGAGAGCCATATACCATCCATCGGGAAAACGAACCACATTCAGGGTAACATAAAGCAATCCTGCTAGAAAAAAAGCTATAACGCCAACAATTTCATACTTCCAGGAAATGATCAGAATCATCAACAAAACAATCAATGGAATATTGTGGATAAATAACCCAATAATGATTTCCACCCAATCTCCTTCAGGTGTGAGAAATTCCAACGAAAAGATTTCCAAATATATAATAAGTAGTAATGATAAGATCCACGGAGCTAAAAAAACACTTCCACTGAGCTTTTTACTCATTTTAATCCTCCCCATAAGCTATCGTTATCCGTTACTATCTCAGCGAGTTCATAACCACATACAGGTTGAAAAAAATAACGCGCCATATCAAACTATTCATCTATTACATTAATTGTACCATGAATCGATTTAGCTCAAAATCGCAACATTTTTTGCATATTTGGTTAATAGAACCAGCATATCCAGATCATGCATTTCTCTTGGTCACTTAGCAGCCTAATATTTGTCAGTTTCCACAAAAAAAACAGGTAACCTGCCCCCCTCCAGATTTCTGGTGAAGGACTAGTTACCTGTCAAAATTTCACGATATTTTATTCACCTGTTACGTCAATGAATGGAGTTGCTCCGCCGGTTACATTCGGTAGTTTTCCATCCCATTTTTTCAATGCCTTCTCTTGGACTTCAATTTCTTTCAATTTAATCAACTCTGGGGTTACTTCCGCCTTTTTTAATCTAAGTGCTTCTGCTTCAGCTTGTGCTTGGGCGATTTGTTGCTCTGCTTCGATTTTTATCCGCTCTAAATCTCTTGTTGCTTTTAAGGCGTTTTGTTCAGCAGTTTGTTTTTGTTCAATTGCTTTGTTAAACTCTTCACTAAAAGCAAATTCTTTGATATTTATTTCCTCTAAAATCATAAAATATTTGGTTAGCTTTTCTTCAAGCATGTCCTTTACTTTTGCTGATACTTCCGGGCGTTTCGAAATCATTTCCTCGGCAGTATATTGCGCGGTTACTGCTTTCAATGCTTCGGCGATTGCCGGATCAATAATCCTAGCTTTATAATCTAAGCCT
Organism: uncultured Bacillus sp.; assembly: GCA_937894355.1. GTDB lineage: Bacteria > Bacillota > Bacilli > Bacillales > Cytobacillaceae > Bacillus_BU. The sequence goes on along the minus strand of CALCRD010000414.1, from coordinate 3,275 downwards.
ATCTCTTGGTAAAGCTTATTTACAGCATTTGGGTTAATTGAAAAGTTCACAGCTACAGTTGCTGTTACAGTTTGAAGATCTTTTGAAGCTGCAGTTTGCGAGCTTTCTTCCTTTTGAACCCGCACTTCGATTGGCTGAACGTTTTGGATAAAAGGTATCTTAAAGTGGAATCCTTCATCAAGGATTGTTGGTTTTACTTCTCCTAGTTGTAAAAGAACACCTCTGTGTCCTGATGCAACTGTTGTCACTGAGAACAATGATAAAATAAGTACGATTGCTAGAACAGCACCTGCAGTAAATAGTTTTGTTTTCATAAAATCCCCCTTTTCTATTTAAAAATACTACTAATTCAATTGTAAACGATATTCTTTGACAAATGTTTTACAATTCATAGAAATATTTCCAAACTAAGTTCAAATTTTTTTAGTTTGATAGCTTAATAACTGAAACCACTACCGAAGTATAAGCTCAACCATACTTGTTAATACGGTTCTTTCTTAAAAAAGTTTCATTTTTTCAATAGAAAAAAATGGTTGGAGCTTTCAAGATGCCCGCAACCAGTTATATTGCTAATAATATTTATTTTACAAAAGGGATTAATATTCTTGATATCGGAAATTAATACTTTCTTATCAGGGGGATTAATGGTGATTTGCTAGATTTGTGTGCCTTTTTTCTTGGCGTCTGCATCGAGCCCAGTACCAATGGCGATTCCCATGATCATTCCAATTGGCAAACCAAAGGCGATATTTTCAAATAAAAGCATGCCAAAAACTAAGCCGATGCTCATCCCAATCGACATGTAGATGCTCATGTAATAGCCTTCTGTAACCAATTTATGTTTATTTTGAAGATGTGAAACTACGGCGTTCACTTTAAGCAGATGTTCCTTAATTTCTGCCTTTTCAATTTGACCGTGTCTATTTTTTAGCGATTCAATATTGTCATTTAGCTCTAAAAGGTGTTTTTCGCATTGCTCACATTCTGATGAAAAAGCTTGCAACCGATTAAGGATACGTTCTAAGCGTTCCAGATTTAGGCTTTTAGCTTGCTTTTCCCCGAGTTCTCCTTTTAGCGCTTGCAAATTGTTTAACAATTTTTCAAACAAGTTTTTTTCCATCTTTTATTCACTCCCCACCATTATAGAGTCTAGATCCAATATCAATTTCAAACTAAATCCGCAGTCCTCTCACTTCAAATTATATATTTTTTTTGCTAAAAATTTAAGTTATTTCCTCAACCTTTGCGCATATTAAAAAGGATCATATTTGAAAGAGAGATGAGCTTAGAAATGTCCAAACAAGGAAAACAAAATAGTAATCAAATTAGAAAGCAAATCGAAAGACAGGACAATCGAAATGATGTGGAATTGGCCAATGATTTTCAAATTGGAAATTCAAGTTCGCAAAGTCAAAAGAAAAGTGGCCGGCAAAAGAATAAAAAATAACTGCAGTTTTAACTACAAAAAGACCTCTAAACATATTAGAGGTCTTTCTATTGCTCGGATTGTTGGCTGAGTTTCCCACTTATTCTTCCATTAACAGTTGTTTCAAATCCTCGATAAAGCCGACTACCACTTCCGCTTTTGTTGCCCAAGAAGTTACCAGACGGATCGCCGAGTGATCGTCATCGACTTTTTCCCATATATGAAAAGAATACTTCTTTTGAAGCTCCGATATAAGCGAATTGGGCAGAATCGGAAAGATTTGATTTGATGGCGAATAGGTCAGAAACTTAATCTTTACTTCGCTAATTTCTTCTCTTAAAATTTCAGCCATTTTATTGGCATGTAAGGCCAAATCAAAATAAAGATTGTCGCGAAATAATTCTAGAAACTGGACTCCCAATAGTCTTCCTTTTGCCAGAAGTGCTCCCTTTTGTTTCAGATGAAAACGGAAATCTTCCTTAAGAGATTCTTGGCAAATGACTAAAGCCTCACCAATCAGTGCTCCGTTTTTGGTTCCCCCGATATAAAAGGCATCAACAAGTGACGGAAGATCACTCAATTTGACGTCATTTTCTTCAGAACAGAGAGCGGATCCCAATCTGGCACCATCCATAAACAGAATTAGATTGTTTTCCTGGCAAAAAATACTCAATTGTTGCAATTCGCTCCTATGATAAATAGAACCTATTTCGGTTGAGTTGGATATGTAAACAAGCTTTGGCTTGACCATGTGTTCGTCGGTGTGGGCTTCAAGTACACCCTTTATATGCCAAGGGTTTAGTTTTCCGTCTTCCACTTCAATCGAAATGATTTTATGGCCTGTTGCTTCGATAGCACCTGTTTCATGAGTCAAGATATGTCCAGTATTTGCAGCTATAGCCGCTTCATGTGGCCTTAGGAAAGCGGAAATGGCGATAAGATTCGTTTGCGTTCCCCCGGCAATTAAGTGAATATCTACGTTTGTCCGGCCGATTCTTTGCTTCAGAAATTCAATCGCTTTTAATGAATATCGATCCTCCCCGTAACCCTCCTCCTGCTCAAAATTAGATTCAATTAAAGCATTTAGTATCCGCGGATGTGCACCTTCACTATAATCATTCTTAAAACTATACATACAAATCCCCGCCTCACATCACTATTACCACAATCTTATCCTAACCTGACCATCAAAGCAAAAGGAAATCCTACCCGGGCGGGTCATGCGGCCAAGTTGGGGCTCAGGCCGGGTCAGGGGGACGGTTCTCCTGTCCCAAAACAGAGAAAAATCATGGACGGTTCTCCTCAGAGAAAATGCAAACGGAGACGGTTCGAGGCTCCTGAAAAGTCGGCTTTTTCAGAGGTCTGGAACCGTCCCCGTGATTCTTAGTGTCTAGGGTTTCTTGCTTTGCAATTAAATAATTGAATTGAACCAAAGTCCCCATGGGGATGACTTTGCGTTTGAAATCTTTTGTATTCATTTTCTAACTCAGAAAGTGTTAGCTCAAAAAGATGCTTATCTTCTTTTTTATAAATATTAAAAGCAATCAGATGGTCTATTATTCTTTTTCGTCTTGTTTCAACACCGTTCTGAAGAATATCTCCCACATAAACCACTCCTTTTTAAAATTCCTCTCTAATATTTTTCTTTTTTTTATTGGCTCTATTAAACTGGGATGTTGATTTCCGCTCCAGACACTTCGCTTTCCGCAGGCTCACCCCTGAGCCTCCTACGGTCGTTCCTCCCTTCGGAGTCTCACTCAGCTCGTGCTCCTGCAGGACTTGAATAATCATCTCTGATTTGACTCCGCACGATAAAATGCTTTGGCATTTTAGAGGAGTCTGCGTGTCT
>CALCRD010000413.1 GCA_937894355.1 uncultured Bacillus sp. | reverse complement strand
ACTACGCCCCAGGGATCAACGACCATGCTTCGGCCATAGCTCCATTCGTTATGCGGCGGAAATTGGCCGTAGGTGGCCGGTGCGACCATGTAGACTTGATTTTCAATGGCTCTTGAACGCAGTAATACCTCCCAGTGGTCCTTACCGGTGTGAAGCATAAAGATTGCCGGAACCAAAATTACCTTTGCTCCTTTTAAAGCTAGGATGCGAAACATCTCAGGAAACCGCAAATCAAAACAGACACTTAAACCAACCTGAACTCCCTTAATCGAAGTCACGACTATATTGTCGCCCGCTTCCTCTAATTGCCTTCCAGAGTACGTTCTGCCTCCTACTTGAGCATTAAAGGTATGAATCTTATCGTATACATCTTGGATTTCACCCTCAGGATTGATCACACAACAAGTATTGGTCAACTTTTCCTTTTCTGTGGACCGTAGTCTCATCGTCCCAGCGACAATGTATGTGCCTAACTCTTTTGCTAATTGCTTTAGGCTTGTTAGCGTTGGGCCATCTATTGTTTCTGCTGTATCAAAAAACTCCTGTTTTCTACCCATAAAATGAAAGTTTTCTGGCAGCACAATGACATCTGGTTTACCTTTCCCAGCTTCTTTTATCAATTCAATTGCATTGTTTACGTTTATTTCAACTTGATCTGTAACCTGCATCTGGATCATCGAAACTTTTAATTTATCAGCCATGCTTTTTTTCACTCCTTGCAATTAAACTTCTATTATTTATAGTAGATTAATAAGGTTGAATTTTCAAACAATTATCCACAACTTTTGCCAGCAAAACCTTCCCGGCTCGCCCTGCTCTTTCAAAAAGCGAGCAGATTTCCCTAAAACAGATAATATCTTTATAGCAGAGCCCATTTTCAAACCAATTTCACTGAGGCAAAAGTAACAGAAGCTTCGACAAAAAACCACATAAACCGCCACTTTTTTAGCACTTAACGACAAACTTCGAGTCACGAAAAACCGTTGAAATATGAATTTTCTTTATTTTTAAAAAAATTTCTCAAATCCTCGTCTTTATGTGCTAAAATACACTGTGAAATATACTAATTTTTAATTCGGGAAAAGGATTTGAGAATAATTTGTACAGAATTGTGATTGAACGAGAAGATGATGTATACATGGCGAGTACAATCGGGAAACGAGTTGCCGAAGATTGTGGCTTAAACAAAAGCCAACAAACCAAATTAGTCGTATCCATTATGGAATTAACCCGAAACATTGTCTTTTACGCCGGAAAAGGTGAACTTTTTGTAAAGCTAGTTCCTTCCTATGGAATAGAAATAATTGCAATTGACCAAGGTCCAGGTATTCCGAATCTTGAACAAGTTTTAAATAATACTTACCCCTCCAAAACAGGCTTAGGGTTGGGGTTGTCTGGGGTGAAACGCTTAATGGATGAATTTGAAGTCACAAGTAACGTTAATGGTGGTACAAAAGTCAGGGCCGTAAAGTGGTTCAGCTCCGGTCAAGGCCGAAATGTAGTTCAAGAAGGGCAGGCCAATCGTTTTGATTAATTCACCGACCTCAAAAGATATTTTATATGGCTTAATAGAACTAAATCCTGACGCAACGATTCATAAGGTTAATAATGAAGGAAAAAGACTCCTGCTCTCAGATGACAGGGATTCAAACTACCTTTTTCATCGTATAAAAAACAAAGAAATTAAGACCAAACTGCATGAATGCTTTATGGGTAAAACAAACGAGTTTTTCTCAACAATTGATGCACAACCATATTTATTTTTATTCCATAGAAACTTCATTGAACAGAAGTTAGATAAGATTCATGTCTACATGTTAAATATTCACTATTTACAAAGTTCTCATGACAATAATAATTGGAATAATAATTTATTATCTTCTATTGGAGAAATGGCCGCTGGAATCGCTCATGAGGTTCGAAATCCCTTAACGGCAGTAAAAGGATTTCTACAATTAATGGAGCAATCCTATAAAGAGGAATACTCACAAATTGCCCAAAGTGAATTAGACCGTGCCATTAATATCCTTAATGATTTGATGAGTGTGTCCAAGCCTGAATTTGTTCAAGAGCAAAAGACTGCTTTCAATGTTTGTTCCGAAATCGAATCGATTCTTCTGCTATTTCAAAACAAGCTTTATGATATTGAAGTTAAAAAGAAATTCCCAAATGAAAATGCGATGATTTTCGGGAGAAAAGATCAAATTAAAAAAGCTTTGTTTAATTTAATAAAAAATGCCATTGAAGCAATGCCAAAAGGCGGAACTTTACTCATAGAACAATATGAAACGGGTCCAGAAATCCAGCTTAATATATCTGATTCGGGAATTGGAATTCCAAAGGATAAATTACGTTTACTTGGCACTCCTTTTTTTACCATGAAACAAGATGGAAAAGGAATGGGACTTGCTCAGGTGTTTAACGCCATCCAAAGTAACTTTGGCAAAATAAGCGTCTCAAGTGAAGAAGGCCAAGGTACTACCTTTTTCCTATCGTTTGCTAAAACCAACCACCAATCTAAAACTAACCAATTTTCAGGAGGTCAAAAAATGTTACAAACAGCAGTAGTTGATTCTAAATTAGAATTATCCGATTTTTTATTTAAAAACTTAGAGTTTTATACTGAAGAGTGGGTGCAATATCTATCAAAAAATAAAAGCTATATTACTTCTCTTTTACAAGAAAACGGCGAAATGGCTGGTTACGCTGATAACGGCAATCCGATTATTAAGCTTGTTGCCCAAAATATTATTGAGATGAAAACAGAAGAAATAATGGATGTGGCTAAAGAGAGAGGCGTTAGGAGTGCTAAAACGGAATTTCCGATGCACTTAGCCTGGGAGCTATTTCAATCAAGCCGTGGAATTATTTGGAATGCTATTAAAGCATTTTACCACGAATCTAGTACTACACTTGATACCGAAGAATTCTTTACACTTGAACGCAAGGTAAATGACATCATTGATTTATATATTGATTCTTATACAGCTTATTACGTTAACTATAAAGAAGATTTGTTAAAAAGCCATCGTGAAACAGTGGACGAATTATCCGTTCCGATCATTCCAATCGCTGAAAGAGTTTGTATCCTTCCGATTGTTGGTAATGTCGACACATATCGAGCTAAAAAAATCCGCGAAAAAACACTTGTTCGTGTAAAAGAACTTAAAGCTAATCAATTAATTATTGATATTTCCGGTGTTCCTTACGTTGATACTGCTGTTGTAAACCACTTGTTTAAAATCGTAAAAGGGATTAAATTGCTAGGATGTTCTACTATCCTTACAGGTATTAGTCCGGAAATTGCCGACACTATGATTGAACTAGGAATTGAAATCGATAGTGAATTAAAAACTAAATCCGACTTACAACAAGCATTACAAGAAATTCCCCAATTTAGAATTGGTAGTAAAAGTTAATAAAACTTATGCAAAAAGGGCTCCGATTTCAACAATCGGAGCCCTTTCTTTTTATGGAATTCAGGCAAGAATCAAAATAATAGCCTCTAGCCCATCTTCCTTTTCAATTCAAACCAAAATGTCGTTCCAACACCTTTTTCACTTTCAACACCATATTCAGACTGATGAGCCTCCATGATTCCTTTTACGATGGCAAGTCCAAGTCCAGTGCCCGTTGTCTTTTTACCAGTAGTTTTATCAGCTTTATAATATCTTTCCCAAATATGCGGTAATGCCTCTTGGGATATCCCTTTTCCGGTATCCGAAATTTCTATCCGAACAGTTTCATTTGCAACAATCGTGTTTACAGTTATCTTTCCCCCACTTGGAGTATGATTAAATCCGTTGTTAATCAGATTATGAATAACCTGACCAATTCTCACCTCATCAGCTACAACGTCAACATCAGCTGCCCCCATTTGTAAAAGTTCCACACCTGTTTTTTCAGTTAAAATATCATAGCTGTTCAAAGCAGTATTTATTAGGGCATTAATATTAAAACTAGTTTTGCTTAACTTCACGTTCCCCGATTGGAGCTGAGAAAGATTGAGGATATCATCGACAATTTTACCTAATCTTTCAGTCTCTTCAATAATAACTCCCAGCTGCCGATCCCTTTTTTCCGGGTTATCACCTGTTACATCTTTAATTGTTTCAGCATATCCGCGAATCAGACTTAAAGGTGTCCGAAGATCGTGAGACACATTAGCAATCAAGTCCTTTCGCAGCTGATCGATTTTGGACAGTTGCTCCCCCATATTGTTAACCGTTTCTGCCAATTTACCTATCTCATCTCGTTTTTTCGGCTTTCTTGTTAATTTAATTCTTGCTGTAAAATCTCCACCGGCCATTTTTTCAGCTACCTTTTTTATTTCTAAAATTGGATTAGCAAAACTGAAAGCAATTGGAAATGAAATCATTAGTGAAGCAATTAGCAGTAGAATGGTAATATATACGAGTTGCCCCTTTAAAATTTCGGCTGTATCCTCCATTGGAGCTAGTGATGTAATAATGAGAATACCCTTGGATATTTCCCCCGAGTTCTTTATCGGTAATCCCATCAACACAAATTCATTTCCAATCTGGGGTTGTGTTACTGGGACATTAACCTCCTTGCCACCGAGGACCTCCTTTATTACATCTTCCTTTTCTTCACTATCTACCATCGGCATTTTCCCAGCAGAACAAGAAGAACCGGTTGAATAAATTGATTTCCCATCGCCATTAATCAATTCAGCATAAATATTATTATTAAAAGCAAATGACTCTAGTTTATTTTCAAAATCGACGATATTGCCACTATCAAGAACAGTGGTAATATTAGTGACTTCTCTTTTTATATAAGAAGTCCACATCCTGTTATAATTAATTTCTAAAAACACAATCTGATACAACCACAGAAGTAGCAAAACAAAACCAACCAGAGCCATCATCCCAGCCCAAAGCTTAAACCGTATACTCTTCATCAAGTGACCTCCTATTGTTCCAGTAAACCTGTGCTTTATCTCTACTTTAGTGTTAAACCGAAACTTCCAACAGAAGGGGTTTAGCGCCCGTTAAAGCGGAAGAAATCCTATATTACCTCATTTAATCAAGTTCCCCGCTTCAAATTTATAGCCCGTCCCCCAGACAGTTACAATAAACTTGCGATACTCTTTTAAACTCTCTCTAAGTGTCTTAATATGAGTGTCAACCGTTCGATCATCGCCTTTATAATCATAGCCCCATACTGAATTCAACAACTGTTCACGTGAGTATACTCTTTTCGGATTCTGAACAAACAGTGTCAATAATTCAAACTCCTTTGGGGTAAGATTGGCTAGCTCGCCATCCACATACACATTCCGCGAGTCAAATTCTATCACTAGACCGTCGATACTAAACGTTTCTATTTTCTCTTCAGTCTCAACAGCAGATTGACTTCTACGAATGATTGCTTTCATACGAGCAAGAAGTTCTCTTGGGCTGAAAGGTTTGACCATATAATCATCTACACCCAATTCAAACCCAAACAGTTTGTCATACTCTTCCCCTCTAGCCGTTAGCATAATGACCGGCACCTCAGAGGTCTTTCTAATTTCTCGACATACACTCCAGCCATCCATCCTAGGCATCATAACATCCAGGATGATTAATGAATATTGGTTTTGTTTAAACTGTTCCAATGCTTCTACTCCGTCTGAGGCTTCATCAATTTCAAACCCCTCAAGACTGGTATAATCCTTAATCATTTCTCGCATCCGTTCTTCATCATCAACAATAAGGATTCTAACATTTTCCATTTATCTCACCTTCTTTATCAAAATAGTTCTTAACTTCGCACCAGCTTATTAAAAATAGTCTCCTACAAATATTGTAAACTTAAAATATTAAAAAAGTTTGAACTTTAGTGAAAAACTTTTTTAATAGCAAAATTATTTTGCGCAATAATTGTTAATTTCATCCTTTTTTCACTAATATTTCAATCTTTTCACACATTTTGATTGTACATTTATAGAGAGTAAAACAATTTCCAATAAATGTTAAAAGGAGAATGCACTTATGAAAAAATTTTTTACTACCATTTTAACCGTTGCCATGCTTAGTTTATTAACCTTTACTACCATGACTAGCGCAACAGGATCCGATTATGGTTCAGGTGGTGCCCAAACAAAAGACAGTTTTACCCTTGAAGAAATGCTTGTCTATGCTATCCAAGATGAATATGTAGCTCGAGCAGAGTATGTAAAAATCATGGAGGTATATGGCGTCCAAAAACCATTTTCAAACATTAAAATGTCTGAGGAAAATCATATTGCTATGTTAAAACCTGTGTTCGCCAACCATGGAATCCCACTTCCTGCGGATACCTCTGCTGATCATGTCGTTGTACCTTCGTCACTTTTAGAAGCATACAAAACAGGAGTCCAAGCCGAAATTAATAATATTGCGATGTATGATAAATTTTTAGAACAGGTTCTTCCAGCTGATGTTAGAAGCGTTTTTATTAAATTGCGCGATGCTTCTTTCAACCACTTAAACGCCTTCCAAAATAAAGTCAACCAAGCAGAAGGCACTTCTGGCGGTGGCGGTGGAGGTCACGGCGGCGGTAATGGCGGCGGCGGTGGCGGTTACCGCGGAGGTAGATAAAACTAGTTTCACTGTTACTTTCCCTAGTGGTGTGTGGCACCACTGGGGGTTTTTTATTTTTGCAGACTGAATTCTAAGTTAAACAAAAGGAGCGCCTCATACTTAGCTATGAAACGCTCCTTTGTATATTTTATTCATTATAGCGGTATTGAAGGCTTACATATATGCCCTATCATACCTCAGCTAAGTTCTCCTCAATCGCTCCTTCAAGCTCAATATAAGCCTCCTGAAGCATTGCTAGCTGCTCTTTTGTTGCATCCCAATAGCCGCGACCGTTCAATTCAAACATATGCTCAAGCATATTCATATACGCCCACCGATTATTCTCTTGCAATCTTTCTCTCATTTTTTCATCTTGCACATAAATACTGTGCATTTCATGATAAACCCATTGTTCTACACGATTCGTCGTTGCCGAGAGTCCTAAAATATTTTCAAATCGTTCAGCTATTTTTTGACCTCCATGATAATTATGCTCTAGCATACCTTCGATCCACTTAGGATTAAATAGTCGGGTTCTTACTCCACGCGAAATGGAATCTTCGACTTTATCCGTTTCCACACCTTCTCCAGTTGTATCATGGATAATCATTTCGGCTTTTGAACCTCTTGCTTCCTCAACGGCTTTAGACAACCCACCAAAAAACTCGTAATAATGATCTAAATCAGTTATTTCATATTCATGATTACTACGAACTTGGGATACAATATCTACTGCTTTTAGGTGATATTTTAAAATATCTGGCATAGATTGCCCCCTGAAGGACTTGGTATAAACGTGGTGCAAGCTTTGTGAATATGCCTCACCTAGTTGAGATTCCGATTCCCAAGTTTTCGTTTGAATGATCTCCCGGACATTACTTCCATAAACACTTTCATCAGGACCAAAAATACGAGTACTCGCTAGTTCACTGGCATCCTCTATTGAATATCCTTCACTTAATAATTGTTCATTTAACTCTCGATAAAAGCCTTTAAAGAAGTTCTCCGCTTCTGGTTCATCTACTTGAGCAAGAATCTTACATAGTGCATTCAAATCTTCCATAATATTAGGAAACATATCTCGGAAAAAGCCACATATATTCACAACCACATTAATTCTTGGCCGTTTTAATTCTGACAACGGAATAATTTGGTATTTTTTCTCAAAAGGTGCACTTGAATTTATTACCCTAATCCCCAAATACGCTAATATTTGACCTACAGTCTCGCCTTGCGTCCGTGATGTTTCTAGTCCCCAGCAAACAATTGCGGTGCTTTTTGGGTATGACCCATGCTTCAAATAATAATGTTGAATAGCTTGTTGGGCTAATTTCCAGCCTCTGTCATATGCTGTTTCCGTTGGGACTAAACGTGGATCAAACTGGAAAATATTATTCCCAGAAGGTAAAATATCCGGATACCTGACAATATCGCCCGCTAGATTTGCCGGGATATAGCTTCCATTCAGCCCTGATAATAAACTGTTCATTTCCTTAGTATCCATAGAATTAAAGTAGGCCTTCATCCCAAATAATAAAACATCATAGCAACGCTTTTCATTCTCCAATTTCCTAAAGGTCCCTGCAGGAATGATTTCTGAATTTAAATACTGATGAACAATCTGGCGGGCCTGTTCATCAAGATTAGGTAGATAAGTAGTGTCTTTCTCTTCTAACAATCTATCATATTCCAATCCCTGATCTTCAGCCAAAAGCCGGCGAAGCGATGGCACACTACCTCGGTCATAGCGTAAAACAAAACGCATATAACCCTCCGCTTCCTCGTAATTATATCCCTTTCCTAGCACATGGAGACCGTAGGGAATTAGGGATCGTTTCAAACGATAAATCTCTTGTTCAATCTTTTCTTCTTCCAAACTAGGAAAATTGGCCTCTTCAGCTTTCTCTGCCAATTTCCTGCGGATTTCGGGGCAACGTTCTGGCTGAGAAGTTTCGGCGTCATGTAATTCATGAATCAACTGCTCAATTTCAGAAAGTTCACCATATAAATCTGCCTCGATAAATGGTGGAGACTGATAGCTAATTAACGTACCATGAGTCCTCCGCTTCGCAATCATCGCCTCAGAAGGATTACCTGTATAGTAAAAATACAAATGAGGCATGTCTGAGATTAAGTAATCCGGAACACAATCTCCTGACATGGCATTTTCTTTTCCTGGTAAAAACTCCACAGTCCCATGTGTACCAACATGAATAATTACATCAGCCTTAAACACATTTCGTAAATATAAGTAAAAGGCAATATATTGATGATGCGGATAGAGGAGATCATCGTGATAAGCTTTATCAGGATCTTCATGGATTCCCCTAGATGGCTGCAAACCAATAAAGACATTATTGGAGATGATTCCTGGTATTAAAAAATTATCTTTTTCAGCCATAATCTGGCCAGGGGCGCTCCCCCACTCTTCTTCCACTTTGTGGTACCAACTCTGCTTTGTTGCCTCATTAAGATACTCCATTAATGGATAGCGAATAAAACCTTCGTATGCCTCTGTTCCCACCCATCTTCCAGAATTCACGAGTTTTCCAGCCGTGAAATGGGATTGCAAATCTGCCGATGTTAATCGCTCTACATCGTATCCACCATCTTGCAAATGCTCTAAAGTATAGGCAATGGACTCAAATGTATCTAAAAATGAGCCACCAAACAGGTTACCCTCTCCGGGAGGATAGTTATAACCAATAATAGCTACCCTTCTCTCCTTTGGTATTTTCCTTTGCAAAGATATCCATTTGAATGCCCTGTTTACTAACATATCCACTCGCTCGTCAATCAAAGTTAATTCTTGTAATTCTATCTCAAGTTCATCATCTTGACCAACCGAATGAAGTGCTCCAACCGGTATTATATTGGTACTGCCATCTAACTCCGGTAGCATCATTTGCACGATAAACTCTCCTGATTGCATCCCCTCACGTTTTTCCTGCCAAGCCTCAACGGTTCGTTTGGAAATAAAGAACGGATGGAAAACGGGTACATTGGCTTGCTTTAATATTTCTACTCCCACATCAGCCTTGCCACCGATTGGACCAGCACCAACTCGAAACGGTAAAAAATTAATAATTAAGGCTAGCCGATTCCCTAAGCCATTAATTAATACCTGTTTTAAGCGCTCTAAATCTCTTGATGCCGAACCAGAAAAGGCAATTGGAAAAAGGTTAACCTCAGGTGATAATTTCTCCATAATTCCAGCCACACAATTAATCGTTTTATTAGGGTAATGGTGTCCAATAAATAATATGGCTACCGTTGGCTTTTGAGGATCGTATTTTTCGCCTTCTAACCAATCTGATACATCTTGATAACACAGTAAATCTCGAGGATCATAAATAGAAACATCTTCAAGAGCTATAGGTGGTTCTGGCTTGGGAAAATCCAGCAGTCTCCCATATTCCCGGAACAGCAAATACATAAGGTTTTCAATATTTTTTTCCCCGGCATTGCGCCAATAATCCATTATCAGCTGGTAGTTCTGAAAATCATGCAGGGCTTCTGGTGATGCAATCTCTCCTTTACCCCGAAGCAGTTTACTAGCTATTTTCGAGGTAAGTGCCCCTAGGCGAAGACTTCCTTTTATTTCATCTCGACTTGACCCCTTGGAAATAAAATGACCCTTTACCTGTCCAACCGCTCGGATCATGAAGTCAACCATTTCCTTTTTCGCACTCATTAAATCTGCATAAACAAAATCTGCCTCGGCCATCTGGGAAATAACCTGCGCTTCCTTTTCTGGTGCAATTTCGCTATTTGCTTGGTAAAGTTCTAATTCTAATACGTTGGGGTACTTTTCTTTGAACTGTTGATAAACTTTTATGGTATCTGCAATTGCAGCTGTTGAAACTGAAAAAATAACAATCTTCATAACTTGCAACCAACCTCCCTCATATTGAAATCCTCACTGCTTGACTTATTTCTGAGGATGTCAAATCTGATAGCTTCCAATATGCCGCATTCATTTCTTCAGCAAGTCTTCTTGCCAATCCAAAAGATACAAACTGATTTTTTTCTTCTGTATCAATAATTAACGTTTTAATTCCTAAATCAGCAATTTGATTAGCAATCTTATAGGTATCCTCAAGGGCATTATTGCTAGCAAATGGTACATTCGCCCTTCCATCGGTAACAACCACTAAAAAGGGCAAAATTTCCGGTTGCTTTCTTCTAAGCGAATTTAAATATTGGACGCTTTTCGAGAGTCCTAAAGCTAACGGTGTTTTTCCTCCAGCAGGAATTTCTTCTAGGCGTTTCTTTGCCAAGACAAGACTGCGAGTCATCGGTAAAATTAGTTCTGCGTCTTGTTTTCGGAAGGCAATCAGACTTACATGATCACGCTCTACATAAGCGCTTTCTAATATAGAATAAATCGCTCCCTTTACTGCGGCCATCCGCTTGTTTGCCGTCATCGATCCACTTGCATCAACTGCAAAAAGGATGCTAGTCCCAATTCGTTTTTCGCGTTCCTTCTCACGAAAATCTTCCTTGTTGATAGTAATTGCTGTATTTCGATCTTTTGCTCGTGAATTTTGATAAGGTGCTGCAGCACGGATCGTGTCAATAAATGATAGATCCTTAACCTTCCCTTTTGGAAAAATTGCTCGCGCAAAGCGACCACGCTTCAGCTTCGTTCGACTAATACTTCTTTTACCGATGCCCTCGCGTTTCTTGCGGTCCATTCTTTGAAGCTTGATTGGTGACAAATGGATTCCCTCATCAATTCCGTACATTTGCTCTTCATTAGGACTATTAGCTTGATTAGGTTTTTGATCCTGTTCCCGATTGGGATCCTTTTTACTAGTCTCACCTCGGTCTTGGTTTGCTTGATTTTGCTGAGAATCTATTTCTGGTTCATCTTGTTCGGAATTATTATTTTCTTGATCGTCCGTCTCAGGTGGAGGAGTGGTTTGTTCGTTTGCTTCTTGTTGACTAGATTCCCGTAAGCGATGTGGCAAAACATAAAAACTAGCCACCTGAATATCCTCTTCGCTAACATAATCACGTGCTGCTAACGCGGCAACAGCCTTTCCTGCTTCAATTAGTAGTAAATCAGCACGATGGCCGGCACAATTTGCTTGTGTACATATGGCAACCGCTAGATTTACAATTGATTCCTCCACTTCAACCGAAGGCAAGCGTTTTTGAGCCTCAATAATTTCCTCTCTAAGCAAATAGTCCTCTTGAATATAATGGCGACAAAATTCTTTAGGATCAGCTTCAAATAAAAGTCGTTGTTTAATTATTTCTACCCGATTCTCCAAATCGCCCTCACCTTTGACTTCTACGTAAAAGCCAAAGCGATCTAAAAATTGTGGTGAAAGGTTTCCTTCCTCAGGATTCATTGTTCCAATGACCGTAAAAATTGTTGGAACATGGTAAGATAAGCCTTCACGTTCAATTTTCAATACTTTTGAACTGAGCGTTTCGGCAATCACATGCATATGTTGATCACCTAATAAATTCACTTCATCAATGTAAAGCCATTTTCCATCAGCCTGTTGCAGCAAACCTGGTTCAACATCCTTTTTTCCAAACTGAATGGCCTTTTCGAAATGAATACTTCCAACAAGGCGATCCTCAGTTACGCTAATCGGACAATCTATGAGGAAGTCTGTCTCCATAAGACTAGCAAATGACCTCACCAGTGTTGATTTGGCCGTTCCTTTTTCTCCAACTAATAAAACTCCATTAATTGCTGGCTGAATCGCTGCTAATATTAGCGCTTTTTTAACGTGATCTTGACCAATAATAGCTGTAAACGGAAAATGCATCATTTTACCAAAACTTCCTTAGCGTACTTTCGATAGATTTCTTGAAGTTGATTATCATCAAAAGCCGTTTGCTTAAATGGTGAACTTGCTAATCGATGTCCCAGTACAAGTGGAGCTATAGCTAGCAAATCTTCCTCTGAAACTTCATTTCTACCTTCGAAACTGGCCAAACTTTGTGCTGTCTTGATGAGGGTAATATCTGTCCGATGTCCTTCTACGGAGAATCCAATTGAAATCATCGCAGCTAAGTAATAGAGACAATCTGGAATGATCATCGCCGACAGCCTATCCTGGGCTTGACGAATTTTTTCGCGCAACTTTTCCTGCTCTAGACTATATTCATTAATAACCGTTTCCGGGTCATGTTCATATTGCAAACGGCGCTTGATTACTTGGACCCGGTCCACTGCGTCTTTTTCCCCATTCACCTCTACTGACAAACCAAACCGGTCCAATAGCTGCGGACGAAGTTCCCCTTCCTCGGGATTCATCGTTCCCACCAAAACAAATCTTGCTGGATGGCAAAATGAGATTCCTTCACGTTCAATAGTATTGCGCCCCATCGCTGCCGCGTCTAATAATACATCGACTATATGGTCATCTAATAAATTAATTTCATCAACATACAAAAACTGGCGATGTGCAGTAGCTAATAATCCTGGTTCAAACCGCTTTTCACCATTTTTAATGGCATACTCAATATCAAGAGTCCCGACCACTCGATCTTCCGTTGCTCCGATAGGAAGGTCGATTACTCGCATTTTCTTTTTCTCAATCGTAAAAGTTTTATTTTCTTGAACCATATCATGGCAAGTTTCACAGTAATCTCGTGGTTCTTTTGGATCGCAGAAAAACATACTTTCAGTTATCCCATCCTGCTCCGGCATTAAATCTGCAAGTGAGCGTACCGCCGTGGATTTAGCCGTACCCTTCTCTCCCTTTATTAACACTCCCCCAATTGAGGGCATAATTACATTTAATATTAATGCAAGCTTCATTTGATCCTGTTTTACAATGGCTGTAAAAGGATACTGTCTTCCCATTTTTGTCACTCCTCGTAAAGATGTTCATAACCCGAAACAACTACTAGTTTAAAAAGTGAAAATCCATCATTGCGGGTTACGGTCGGTTATTTTTCCGATAAAGTGAAACTCCAAAGTGGATATTACTTACCGTTAACCTGGGGTACAGCTAACCCTTTTGGAATTATTAGCAATCTATTATCCGCTTGAATTTGCCGTTCACACTCAATCCTAAAAATTCTTCGTAATAATTCTGGCTCCAAGACCTCTGTAGGAACTCCTTCTGCAGCAATCGTATGATCATGGAGCACAAATATATAATCGGAATATTGCCCTGCATGGTTCAAATCATGAACCACCATCACAACAGTCATTTTCTGAGATTTATTTAAATTAGTGATTAATTCCATAATTTCATATTGATGAAAGATATCGAGATAGGTTGTTGGTTCATCTAAAATTAATATATCCGGCTGCTGAGCAAGAGCCATGGCAATCCAAGCACGTTGCCTTTCTCCACCAGAAAGGGATACCACTTTACGATTGGCAAGATGGCTAAGCTGTGTTTTTTCAATAGCATCGGCAATTATTTCTTTATCATCGTACCCTGTAGTTTGAAACATCTTTCGATAAGGAAATCGTCCAAATGAAACGAGCTCTTTAACAGTTAAATCAGCAGGTGCTTCTGGAGATTGGCTAACGATCGCTATCTGTTTTGCTAATTCTTTTACAGAAATGGATTGAACCTTTTTTCCATTAATATAAACTGTCCCATTAGTAGGTTTTAAATGATGTGACAATGTTTTTAACAGGGTACTTTTACCCGACCCATTTGGGCCAATGATCGAATAGATTTTACCCTTTTCAATTTTACAAGAAACATCCTGCAAAATAATTTGATCCTTTGTCCCAAACCCTACCTCATCAACTAGTAATTCTACAGTCATATTTATACCCTCCTTAGTAAGTACAGGAAGAACGGCGCACCAAAAACCGCCATCATAATTCCAACCGGTATTTCTACAGGGGCAAAGGCCATCCTCGCAAGAGTATCACTCAAGGTAACAATGGCCACTCCCAACAGGGCTGAAGCAGGTAGCAAAAACCGGTAATCACTTCCGACTAACATTCGGGCTGTATGCGGGACAATCAAACCGACAAATCCTAATAACCCAACTACACTAACAGCACTTGCCGCAAGTAGCGCGGCAACAGCTGTCATAAACAAACGCGTAAGTTCAACTCTAACTCCTAACGACTTTGCGGTGTCATCACCTAATAGCATGGCATTCATATGTTTTGCCCCCATGAAGGCTATCACTAATCCGGCAAGCGTATAGGGAAGAACCATTTCAACATGTGGCCAGCTTCGGGCAGACAATCCACCTGACATCCACATTAACGCCCCGTGTACTCGGTCACTGTAGAAAATCATCAAACCTGATATTCCTGCACCAAGTAACGCTGAGATGGCAACTCCAGCCAAAATGATTCGCGATGGCTGGATCCCGCCATTTTTCCAAGCAAGAAAATACACTAAAAATGCGGCTAAAATAGCTCCTAAAAATGCAACTGGAGTAATTAGATGCTCCATTGTTGGAAATAAAATAATGATAATAATCCCGGCAAGCCCTGCCCCTGAGGTGACCCCAATAATGTGTGGATCAGCTAAGGGGTTTTTCATTAATCCTTGTAAAAGCGCCCCAGATAATGCTAAGTTAATGCCGATTAACGCACCTACAAGTGTTCTAGGAAGCCGAATATTCCAGATAATATTAGAATATTGACTAACTTCATTAAGAAAAACGGTTCCTATTAGTTCTTGAAAAGTAACTTGCACAGCACCGAAGCTAGTACTTACCACGATGCCTGTGATTGCAAGCAGGAGAAAAAGTATGACCATTAGAAAACGCCAAGTCATTTTTTCTTTCAAAGCTAACCGTCTTTTTGGCTTAGTGGCAGGTAGTGCTTCAGTTTTTAACATGGCCATATACCTCAGGATAAGCAAGCTTTGCCATGTATTCGATTGGTTCATTTATACTGGTAGCAGGACACACCACGAATAAGTCAGCAGGCAAATCATATACATTACCTTCTTTAACAGCTCTTAGTTCGGCCCATGCTGGATTTTGCAACAATGCGGTATTCTTTTTAAGTTTTACCCCTTCGGCCATACTCCTTGAAGTTACAAAAATAATATCGGGGTCTTGTTTTACAAGTTCCTCCATACTAAACGGACTTCTAACCATGTCTTTAGTCCTTGTGGACAATGCTACATTTTCAAACTTCAAAATTTTAGCAGCATCTCCGGCAACTGTTTTATCTAATTCAACCGTTACATCCTGTGATGTTACATACACGATTGCTACACGTTTTTTTTCATTTGGCAGTTCTTCTTTTATAGCCTTTATTTTTTTATTAATCTTTTCAATAAGGGCAGTTCCTTTTTCTTCTGTACCAGCAATTTTGCTTATTTTGGCGATTTTATCAATTGAATCCTCATAGGTTTCAATATCAAAAATGACAACAGGAATGTTGTTTTCTTCTAAAATAGGAATGAATTTTTCATGCAGACCAATTTGTCCAATCACTAAATCAGGTTTTAATGAAATTAGTTTTTCGATATTCACATTGAAATGTTGTCCTACTTCTTCAAGTTTTTCAGCCTTCTTTGGCATTGGGGTACTAGACTTATTTGGTCGAGCACTTGCCACACCGCCGACATCATATAGAACATTCAATATAGTTGGTGATAAGGGAATGATTTTTTCAGGATCCTTTGCAAACTCAACTGTTCGATCGAGATCATCTGTAATTTTAATGGTAGAGGTAGTTTCCTCGGTTTTAGTAGATTTATCAGCATTTGATGCCTTTTCTTTACCACAACCACTTGCTATGAAAACCAACATCACGACAATTAATAATGAAATAAGAGCTTTAATACTTTTCATAACTTCATCTCCTTAATTTTTTTAATTATTTAAAATATATTTTCACTATATCAATGGAGTTTGAAGTTTTATTGAGGGTTCTGTGAAGTATTATTAAGGCTTTTCACGTAATTAATGAGGTTTTTGTGAAATATCGGTTTGCGAGGAGCCTTCTTAGCGCAGGATTTACCTAGTACCAGTATAGGTATATAGGTTGGAAGGGTAAGTTCGGTGGAATTCCGCTATTTTATATTGCGTGTTATGGGGAATTTCTCGTTTGGAGCTGGAGTTAATTGGCTATCTTGTTCGCTTCTAACAATAATGCCTATTTTCTGGGGTTGGTTGCATCAAGGGAAAAGTAATATTGAGGAAGTAATGTAAATATTAGTAGGGTGAAATCGTCATACCCACATAGGTATAACGGTAAAATTGATAATATTGCTAGTGTATTGGGGACAAATAATTGAAAAGTGCTAGCAGATTGGGTATTCAATGAGGCTTATTGTAGACAATTCACTCAAAAAAGCTAGCAGATCTGTCCCCAATAGCCCGTATTAGGGACATAAAACATAAATATGCTAGCAGATTGGGTATTCAATAAACCACGACACTTTCCAATAACCCCAATAATTGCATTAGAGGGTGAAATCACTGGAGCTTTTTATTACGAAATTTTGTAAAATCAATGACCTCGTAGACTTCCCACTGCCTTCCGTGTTCCTGTTGCGAGAAATCAACAGCCCATTCTATCACAGCAATTTTTAAAATTCCGATTAATTGGTTGACAAATATTTAAAACGAATTTATAGTTATCCCAATACCCTATAGGGTATGTTGATTTCAAAAAACTATTTTACTCAAAAAAATTATTTTAATCTTGAAGGGAGTAGCACGATATGAAAAAGATATACACCTTTCCACAAAGATACTTAATGTTAACTGTTCCATTCACACTGATTCTGGGATTTATTATTGGAACGCTTACCGATACAAGCTTTTTACAACCAACCATCTTAATCGGAACAATCATAATGATTTATGCCACCATGGTTGGCTTTAAATTTAAGGAACTGACCAGTTTTAAAGGGTCAAAAGTACTTGGATATTCAGTCATCATTAATTTCCTAATTATTCCTTTAGTTGCATTTGCCATTGGAAAAACCTTTTTAACCGAACATCCGATTATGTTTGCTGGGTTAGCGCTATCTGCACTACTGCCTACAAGCGGAATGACTATTTCCTGGACAGCAATCCAAAAAGGAAATGTACCATCAGCCATTAAATTAACCGTATTTGGTTTAATCCTTGGCTCAGTATTAACGCCCTGGTACCTATTATTGATGGTTGGGAAATATGTCGACGTCGATATTTTTGCCACCTTTAAAACGATTGCCTTAGTTGTGTTTCTACCGATGTTATTAGGTCATTTAACCTTCAAATGGCTAATGACTAAATATACAATCGAGCAATTCCAAAAGAAAATCAAGCCTAATTTTGGTCCGTTAAGCATATGGGGTATGCTATATGTTGTATTTGTAAGTATTAGTATGAAAGCTAGCATGATCACAGCTAATTTAGAACTAATCGCACTTGCTTTAGCAGTATTAGTCGCTTTCTATGCAATCAACTATTTAATCAGTACCTTCACTGCGAAGCAATTTTTAAATCGCGAAGATGGAATTGCTTTAGTTAACGGAACAGTATTACGAAATCTCTCAATAGCAGTTGGTTTAGCTGCGACCGCTTTCGGGGCTGAAGCGGCCTTAATTGTAACAATTGCCTTTGTCGTTCAACAACAAAGCATCGCTTACTACGCTAAGTTAGCTGGAAAGTATTGGTTTAAAGCTGGAGCTCCAGAGGTAAAAGCAAGCCCTTCGTTAGGTAGTTAGCTAATTTAATCGCTAATCTTTAGACACAGCCCAATGAATTCTTAGAGTGATAGAAACAAAGAGATGAAAAACCTCCTTGTTTTTATCACTTTTTTTACAAAGCTCTGTTAAACTTGGATGTTGATTTCCGCTCCAGACACGAGCGGTTCGCAGGCTCACCCGTGAGCCTCCTTCGGTCGTTCCTTCCTTCGGAGTCTCACTCAGCTCGTGCTCCTGCAGGAGTCTGCGTGTCTTCCGCTCCAATCAACAATGTGTTCAAAATCAATATTTATCATTAACAGAGCCATTATCAAAAAAATAGCCCCAGTTTAAAACTAACTGGGACTATCTCTAACGCTATCGTTTTGTCATGATTAGTCTTATTTCTTTTTCACGGTAATGGTCCAAGCCGCTTCACCAAGTTGTTCATAATCCGTTACTGTATGACCGGATTCCGCAGCCCACCGGGGAATGGTCTCTGTCGCTTGGGTACAATCAAATTGAATCACCAATTCGTCTCCTGAATTAAGCTCCTCAAATACATTCTTGGCTTCAACCAATGGAAACGGACAAACTTTACCCATTACTTCTAACGTTCTTTTCATAAATAATTCCTCCTAAGCAGTTGTAATTGATGTATTAGCAGCTATAGATTTCTGTTTCGCATGAGGTCTAACAAACACAAAATATGATGCCGTCCAAGTTCCCATAATAATAAACAATAATGATACCCAACCTTGCCAAGTCATCATCGCAGTCATGACCAAGCCATTACCAATCGAGCATCCTCCAGCTAAACTGGCGCCAAAGCCCATTAATATTCCACCGGTAAAACTAGATAATCCAGTTTTCGCATCTGGCATTCTAAATCGAAACTCGCGACTTGCCTTTGCTGCAAAAAATGACCCGATTAAAATACCAAGTACTAGGAAAACACCCCAGTTAATATAGCTGCGATCTCCACTTATCAAAAATTGCAGAATGTTTGCTGAAGGAGTTGTTATCCCTAGACCGGCCATTCGTCCAGTTGCTTCGCTGAGTGGCCAAGCCAGAATAGCAATCAATCCAACCAATAATGCCGAAAAAAATGGATGCCAGCGTTTTTCAAAAAAGAAATGCGCTAGTCCGGTACGTTTTGGTTTCAGCGATGGAATGCTTACCTTTGGCTTCCTCAATTCTTTAATAACAATCCCGATTACCACTAACACAAAAACAGCAATTAGTAGCCAAACAGAAAGACCTGATGTTTCAGCAATTGAATTATTAGATAGCTGAGCTGACTGAAGCGATTTGTTGACAGGTACTAATGGTCCTGATTTCATAATTGCACTCATAAGCATATAGCCAAACAGAGCAATCCAGCTTCCAAGCAAACCTTCACCCGCACGATACCATGTTCCTGTTGCGCAGCCTCCTGCAAATACGATGCCAATTCCAAAAATAAACGAGCCAATAACCACGGCAAGCCAAGGAAATGATCCTGCCGAAAAATTTATTACCCCTAGTTGAATTAAGGTAAATACCCCTACGCTTTGCACAGCAATAGCAATCAATAATGCATAAAACATCCGATTATCTTTGGCAATATACATATCTCGGAATCCACCTGTAAGGCAGAAACGCCCTCTTTGCATCACAAATCCCAGCAATGCCCCACAAAATAAACCCGTTAAAATCATTTGAACCATGTTTTTCTCCCCTCTCAATAATTCCGACTATTTTGATAAGACTTATAATAATAATTAATTCCAAATAAGTCAATAGGTTTTTTTGCTTATAAAAGGGGTGGGGCTAGGTCAAACAATCCATTTCTTAAAAAGAATAAATTTTTGCGAGGGGATTCCTCTGTGGTAATCTGGGGAGTTTTTTACCACGCTTTAAGCTCTTGGGACCCTAGGCCTAGCCAAAGCTTTTTTTCATAAAAAAAATGGCCCCCAGAAACCTGGAACCATCAAACGCTATTCGGAATGCTAATTTTAAAAATCGTCCCTTTACCCATTTCACTTTCAACAGTAATCCTACCGCCATGTGCTTCCACATACCCTTTAGCTATCGAAAGCCCAAGACCAGTGCCACCAACACTTCGCGATCTCGACGAATCCCTTTTATAAAAACGGTCAAAAATAAACGGCAGAACTTCTTCTGGTATTCCCGGACCAGTATCACTAACTAAAATCAATACAGAGCTCTCAATCTCCTCCACGGAAACTTCAACTAAGCCCTGAGCTGGAGTATGCCTAAGCGCGTTGCCAATAAGATTGACGATTACCTGGGTCATTCGATCAGCATCAATTTGCAACCAGCATTCTTCTGGAATCCTATCAAACTTTAGCCGAATTTCCTTTTCCTCAGCAAGCCATGTCAAATTTCCACAGACCCTTTCAATAAGCTGCTGCATCCTAACAGGCTGCTTGTTTAGCGGTAACTTTCCCGCTTCAGCTAAGCTCAATTGCTGCAAATCACTCACCAACCGATTCAACCGAAACACCTCATCAGTAAGCTCCAGAACAATTTTTTCGGTCGGCTCAATCGCCCCTTCTTGGATTGATTCCAGCTTCCCTTGCAAAATTGCCAGCGGTGTCCTGAGCTCATGAGCAACATCCGCTACCAGCGCTTGCCTAACTTCCTCATTCCGGGCCAATTTCTGCGACATATCATTAAAAGCTTCTCCAAGCTCATGAAACTCATCCTTCGTTGGAATATTCACTTTTGCCGCCTTTTCACCTGAGGCAATTCGATTAATTCCCGTAACTAAACTTCGCAATGGCTTGGTCATTCTCCGGGCAATCACTATACTTAAAATTACTGCCAGAGCCGCTGCAATCAAACTACTAATCACAATTGCTAGATTAGACGAGCTAACAAACTCCTTCTCCAGGTTCTGTAATTCATGTTGATAAAGGACCAGCGTCCCCTTTTTCTCCCCATTAATCAAAAGATCCTGAGCTTGACCGGATAAATTTAATCCACTCGTTCCCAATCTCGTACCCGCCGAATCAGCAATCACTTGCCCCTCCAAATCGAGAAGAAGCAAATCCGCATTAGCCATCGCCGCCATGTTCATACCCATTCCCCGCATCATCATCCCATGACCTTGACCCATACCAGAATTGGAGTTCACATCAAAATACAGTTCTTGAACATTCTCCCACGATCCCGTTTCCTCATAGAAAAGCTCCAGATTCTGTTTCATCCGCTCCATAAACCCAAAATTAGTTTGCTCCAAATAATCCTGAAAAGTCGATTCAATTCGCGATTGTAAAAACACAGACTGACTAATTCCCATCAACAGCACAATAGCAATGAACGCCACAACCAACTTAGTTTGCAGCTTCATTTTTTATCACCAAACCGATAACCAATTCCATACACCGTATGAATATACTCCGGATGGGCTGGATCCTTCTCCACCTTTTTCCGCAAATTACTCACATGAGTATCAATCGAACGTTCATAATTAACAAACGCTTCCCCCATCACACTATTCATCAACTGCAGTCGACTATATACCCGCCCCGGCTTTTGCGCCAGCGTCACCAAAATTTTATACTCAGTCGGCGTTAGACCCAATATTTCCTGACCCACCTTCACCTCATAAGTACTCAAATTAACCTCAATCGCCCCCCGTCTAAGAACCTCATCCTGCTCCGCCAATTCCTCATCAGGAGCACTCCTGCGCAAAACTGCCCGCATCCGCGCCGCCAATTCCCGCATACTAAAAGGCTTGGTAATATAATCATCCGCACCCATCTCAAGCCCCAACAGCTTATCCAACTCTTCCGTTCTGGCCGTCAACATAATCACCGGCATCTTCCTACTAACCATCCGAATCTCCCGCAAAGCCTGAAGCCCATCCATATTCGGCATCATCACATCCAACAACACCAAATCAACCTCATGCTCCTCCACCAATTTCACAGCGGCAACTCCATCCTCCGCCTCCAACGTCTCAAAACCCTCATTATGTAAATACGACCCAATCATCTCTCGTATCTTCTGCTCATCATCTACAACTGCAATCACCTTACCCAAATAACTCCCCTCCTTCATCCCCATTATATCAAGGGTTCCCTCCTGTCCCAAAATTAACTATGCCTGCTTTTATTGTAAAAAAACTCTGGAGGCAAGCTCCAGAGTTCTAGCAAACACGAATCGTTAAAACCCACCCGTGACATGAACCTATAAATTTACTTGTTGATTACCCGCACCAGCGTTACCTTTTCCACCTTGTCCCATGCCCAAAGGTCCACCATTTTCCGAGCAGTTTTTACCGCCGTTCATCATGCCGCCTTTACTACCGTTCATCGGACCGTTTCCGCCGTTCATCATACCGTTTTTGCCACCATTTACCGGACCAACAGTATCGCGTTCAATCGCATTTTCCATCATGGATTCCATATTCTTTAACATCGTATCCATTTGTTCTTGGGTCATCTTTCCATCTTTCACAAGCTGCTCAAGATCAGCCTTTCTGGATTCAACCATCTTAGCCACAAGAGCATCGACCTTAACTCCTTTTGCCTCAGCAAGGTCAGCGACAGACTTCCCTTCATTACGGGCAGCTTGCAGTTCATCAACAGTCATACCCAGTTCTTCAGCAATTACTTCAGGCATAGCTCCAGCAAAATTCTTACCCATCATCCCTCTAGTTCCCATGCCTGCCCCACTACCCATCGGTTCTCCAGTCATTGGACAAGTAAAATCAGCCTCTGTCTTTGGTGCATCCTTCTCATTAGCAGTTTGTACAGCAGACAAGTTTTTACCATTTCCCAAGTCATTTGTAGTAGTCGCAGTCGGCTCACCAATTGGAGCAAACATCGCTCCCAAGGAGAAAACCCCCACAAAAGCACTGCCTAACAAAATATTCTTCCATTTCATATCAATCATCTCCTTAATAGTTTTCCTCTATCTCTTTTACACTTTCATCTTACCGAACAACCTTCCAGAACCTTTCGAGAAAATGTTAAGAAAATGTTAAGATGCAAATTTAATGTCGGGTCTGCAACCGTTTTATCCAGTTATTTGGAAATTATGGTTACATTTATTCAAATTATCTTGGGAAAGCTTTGTATTGTATT
The DNA here is from genome assembly GCA_937894355.1 of uncultured Bacillus sp. Lineage (GTDB taxonomy): Bacteria > Bacillota > Bacilli > Bacillales > Cytobacillaceae > Bacillus_BU. The sequence goes on along the minus strand of CALCRD010000413.1, from coordinate 1,124 downwards.
AGCCATACATAGGAGATGATTTTAATGCAAGTTGCCATAATGGGAGCAGGATTATCCGGCTTAGCCTGTGCAATTACCCTTGAAAAGCATGGTATCACCCCAACTATTTTTGAAAAGCGAAGTAAAGTGGGAGACCGCTTTGTAAATGGTGAAGTTTTAATGTCTATTTTTACTCGACCTGTCCATGATTGTATTGCTTCAATGTCAGAGAAATATGGAATTTTTCTAAATCCTACTGCTAATATTCAAAAAATGTCTATATTCTCCAAAAATGAAAAAGCCATTATTGAGGCTCAACTAGGTTTCACGAATATTCGAGGTAGAGAACAGGATTCCTTTGAGAGTCAATTAGCTAGTCAGGTTAAGTCGAACATCCATTTTAATTCGACGAAAACATATGAGCAATTACTTAAAGAGTATAGCCATGTCATTCTGGCAACAGGCGATGGTGACTATGCCAAAAAAACAAAAAATTACCGTGAGGACTTTACTGTGTCAATGAAGGGAGCAACAGTTGAAGGCACCTTTGACCGCTACGAAGTAATGGCATGGGTTGACTATTCAATAGCTCCGTTCGGATATTGCTTTCTCATTCCATACTCTGAAAGAGAAGCAAATATCACCATCGGGATACCAGATTTACCCAAAAATGAAACCGTTGATTTAAATAAACAATGGGATCTTTTTTATAAAAAGGTTTCTTCTGAACTAAAACAGGAACTACGAATTACTGATCAATTTCAATTTACCGGATACCCTATCGGAATTTGCCATTCGCCACGGATAGGGAATACCTTTTATGTTGGAAACTGTTTTGGAAGCATTATGCCGTTTATGGGATTTGGACAATATGCGGCACTCTTAAGCGGAATTTTTGCTGCATATGATTTATGCGGTATGGGAAAATATGAAGATTTAGTGGCTCCCTTAAGACAAAGCTACGAGAATTCTCTAGTATTACGAAGGGCAATGGAAAGGTTAACAGATGAAGGGTTAGATCAAATTATTCGGGGATTACAGGGATATTGGGGAGAAAAATTATTTCAAACAAAAACAACCAATCCATTAAAAGTCGCAAGCTATTTGTTGCGTCCATATATAAAATTAACGAAAGGAGTAACCTC
>CALCRD010000412.1 GCA_937894355.1 uncultured Bacillus sp. | reverse complement strand
CAGCTTAGTGAATGCCAAAGGAGGCTCTAATCCTTGCTTCAATTGTCAGTTTTCCTGGCTCTATGGGTGTTTGCGCTGCAGTTTTCATCATTTCGAAACGTAGGGGAACAGGTTTATTCCCGAATGGTTCTTCAATTATTGAATAGGGGATAGGGTTAAAGGAAATTCCAAAAGCATGGCTGAGGGCAGCCGCTTTTTTCAGGGCATCATTTGAAGCTAGTATTAGTGCTTGTTGGTAGAAAATTGAGTCATCCTTTACGGAAAACTGAACGTTGGAAACTGAATTAGCTCCATTACTAACAGCAGTATCAACAATTTTCCCGACCTCGTTAATGTTTGTTGTAGTTATTTCTAACATATGGCTGACTCGATAACCTTTAAAAATTTGCTTACCATCTTCATATATATACTGAGGGTCAATCCGATAATCAATTGTTTTTATATCCTCTTGCTTAATGTTTAGATTTATTATTGCTTGAATCACACGAGAGATTGTGGCCCCGTTTTGAGATTGAGAAGTTTGGAGGTCAGTACTCTCTGTAACGGTACCTAATGTTATCTTGGCTGTATCTGGCGCAACGGACATAGTTCCTTCCCCAATCACTCTAATTCCATTTTTCAGTGAATTCATAAGTCACCCTCCTACTTTTTCATAGAATATTCATCTGTAATTTACATGTTCATTCATCACTGGTTATCAGGCGGCTAAAACTTAATGGCGGGTAGTTACACTTTAACAAGCTAACTCTTAACGCCGACAAGTTACCCGCTTCCTTCCAAAATACATTTCCGAGCAAACGAAAGTCATAAAGTAGTCAAGCAGGCATACATTTTAAATAATGAGAGGCAAACCATGGGGAGGAAAAATAGTGGAAACCGTTCTAGCATTCTTACCAAATTCAATCTCTATAGCAGTGAACCAAGTCCCTCCATTGTTAAAAAGCAGTATTGAAGAGATTAGAGTTCGAATTAATCGTCCAATAGAAATAACGGCAAATGGCGTCCCTCATTTTTTAAAACACCACGCTACAAGTGAGGATGCCATACAGTTGCTTAATAAAATTGGCCATTTTTCTATTTATACACTTGAAGAAGAGTTGAAGCGTGGCTATGTCACCATTGATGGGGGTCATCGGATTGGACTGGCTGGAAAAGTTATTCTCGAACATGGACAAGTAAAGGCGATACGGAATATTTCTTCGTTTAATATCCGAATTGCCAAAGAAAAAATAGGGATTGCCGACAGTTTGATTCCATTTTTGTTCCAGGATAATTGGCTTCACACGATGATTATTGGCCCACCACAAACTGGGAAAACAACGATACTTCGTGATATCGCCAGAATTATTTCTAGCGGATATCCCCAACTAAAATTACCACCATATAAGGTGGGAATTGTCGATGAACGATCAGAAATTGCTGGCTCTGTCAATGGAATCCCACAACTCACCTTTGGTCCCCGTATTGATGTGTTGGATGCTTGCCCTAAAGCAGAAGGGATGATGATGATGATCAGGTCGATGAGCCCGGATGTATTGATAGTTGATGAAATTGGTCGAACTGAAGATGCTGAGGCCATTATGGAAGCTGTTAATGCGGGAATCAAACTGATTATGACCATCCATGGCAACACGCTTGTAGAGCTTCAAAAACGACCCTCATTGCGGTTCATACTCGAGCAAGGATTCTTCCAGCGATACATTGAATTAAGCCGGAAAAACGGTCCTGGGACTGTTACCTCTATTAAAAATGCTAAAGGGTCAGATATATTTCACGAAGAGAGTGTGACATAGGATGATGAAAATCATTGGCGCTATGTTCATTATTGTCGGAACAACATGGACTGGTTTTGAAGCATCAAGACATTTTAGTGAGCGTCCGCGGCAGCTTAGACTATTGAAGTCAGCATTACAATCGTTAGAAGCGGAAATCATGTATGGTCATACACCGTTACATGAGGCTGCTCGAAGATTATCAACGCAAATGGCTAAACCATTATCATGGTTCTTCGAGAGATTTGCCGCAAAATTAACTGGTGCTGAAACGACGGTTAAGAAAGCTTGGGAAGAAAGCCTTAATGAAATCTGGAAAATGACGGCATTTAAGCAGGGTGAATATGAAATTATGAAACAGTTTGGCGAGACTCTCGGTCGGCATGATCGAGTTTCGCAGCAAAAACAAATTCTACTTGCCCTGTCTCATTTAGAACGAGAAGAAGAGGATGCCTATGATAGACAAGCAAAATACGAAAAGATGGTAAAAAGCCTAGGTTTCCTTTCAGGGGTACTACTAATTATTTTACTCATTTAGGTTTCGTAAAACTTTCAAATATTTGGTCAAAAGATACCGCTGTTCATCAAAACTCTGGTGGGAGCATAGGAGGAGAAATAATGGGGTTAGAGGTGGATGTGATTTTTAAAATTGCTGGGGTTGGAATAGTTGTGGCCTTTTTGCACACCATTCTCGATCAAGTAGGAAAAAAAGAATATGCCCAGTGGGTAACATTGTTTGGTTTTATCTACATTTTATTTATGGTTGCGTCAATAGTGGACGAACTTTTTCAAAAAATTAAGTCTGTTTTTCTATTTCAAGGATAAAAAAAGGGGGGACTTGCTATAGAAATTTTACAAATTGTAGGAGTTGCCCTTGTCTCTACCTTTTTAGCACTAATCCTAAAAGAGCAAAAGCCAAACTTCGCTTTTTTGCTTATCGTTTTTGTTGGGTGTGCTTTATTCTTGTTCCTTGTAGATAAAATTTATGAAATTATTCACATGCTCGAGAAAATTGCCATAAATGCAAAAGTAAATCTGGTCTATGTAGAAACGATCTTGAAAATCATTGGAATTGCTTATATTGCCGAATTTGCTGCTCAAATTACTAAAGATGCCGGTCAGGGAGCTATTGCTTCAAAAATCGAACTAGGCGGAAAAATATTAATTTTAGCCATGGCAATTCCGATTTTAACGGTCATGATTGAAACGATTGTTAAGTTAATTCCCAGTTAGCTAAAAGTAAAATCCCGTTTGTATAAAGAGGTGGAAATATTGAAGCAGCGGTTGTTGTTTATTCTTTTACTACTTTTCCTTTTTTCTAGTTTTTTCACTCTTCATGTACAAGCTATCGAAAATCAGGAAACCGATTCCAGTATTGCCGAAAAAATAGTTGATTCGCAAATAGAAACATTAGAAATGGATGAACTAAAGCAATTTTGGGATGATATCGTCGTGCAATATGGCGGCTTTTTACCAGAGAGTCAAAAAGGGAGTTTATATGATTTTCTTAAAGGGAGTAAAGATTTTTCCCTTAAGGAATGGTTTTCAGGAATGTTTAAATTTGCCTTTCATGAATTAATTGCCAATGGCAAGTTACTCGGATCTTTAATTATGCTGACGGTTTTCAGTATGTTTTTACAGTCGCTACAAAATGCCTTTGAAAAAGGAACAGTTAGTAAAGTGGCCTATGCGATTGTATTCATGGTGCTCATGATTATCGCTCTTAATAGCTTTCATATCGCCATAAAATACACAAATGAAGCTATTGGTACAATGATTGATTTTATCTTGGCCCTCATACCCTTGCTTCTGGCCTTAATTGCTTCTTCAGGTGGGGTAGTTTCTGCAACCTTTTTCCATCCAGTCATTCTATTCTTAATGAATGTGAGTGGTTTATTGATTCAAAATATTATCCTTCCGATGTTGTTTTTATCAACGCTTTTAAGTATTGTCAGCATTCTTTCGGAGCATTACAAAGTGACCCAATTAGCTCAGTTATTACGGAATTGGAGCATAGGCTTACTCGGTTTGTTTTTAACAATATTTTTAGGAGTTATATCCGTTCAAGGAGCATCTGCTGCTGTCGCTGACGGAGTAACAATTCGAACGGCGAAGTTTATTACCGGCAACTTTATCCCTGTTATTGGCCGGATGTTCACTGATGCAACAGATACCGTCATTACTGCCTCTGTCTTACTAAAGAATACGGTAGGTATTGTGGGAGTGGCAATATTATTACTTATTTCAGCCTTTCCGGCAATGAAGATTTTGATTATTGCCTTTATATATAAATTTGCTGCAGCTATTTTACAACCGCTTGGAGGAGGTCCTATCATCTCTTGTTTGAACGTGATCTCTAAGAATGTTATCTATGTTTTTGCGGCATTAGGAATTGTATCGTTCATGTTTTTTTTATGCATTACAGTCATCATTGCGGCTGGAAATTTAACGATGATGGTTAGGTAGGTGTAAAAGGGATGGATTTTATTAAGGAATGGATTACTAATATTATTCTTTTCGTCCTGTTGGCAACTGTGATTGATATGCTACTGCCTAGCTCAAATATGCAAAAATACACCAAATTGGTAACGGGCTTGCTACTTATTGCTATCATTTTAACCCCTATCTTGAAACTTATCTCCAGTGATTTTGAAAAAGAGTTAGCTTCAATGACTTTCCTAAATCAAAATAATGAAAAAAATATGGAAAATTTGATTGAAATGAAGAAAAAAGAAATACAAGCCACACAACATGCATATATTTTAGAAACGATGGCTGTCCAACTTAAAGAGGACGCTCAAGAGGAGTTGATAAATCAATATGGAGTAAAGATTACTAATATTGATTTTTTAATAGATGAGCAGGATCAGCGTGATTTTCCGGAAAATTTGGAAAAGGTTATTGTGAAAGTTGTTCGACCAGAACAGAAAACCGAGACCGTAGAAGTTGTTGGGAAAATTGATATCAATTCAGGAAAACAGCCATCTTCACCAAAGCAAAAGGATGAAGCTGAAAATGGCAAAATTACTTCGCTTCTTTCGAAAAAATGGAAAATAGAAAAAAACAACATTGAAGTGTTAATGGTAGAAGGGGGGATAAATAATCAAAATGGATAAAGATAAAGGACCGATATCCTGGTTCAAAAAGCTCCTGGCTAATGAAAATTCAGAAAAAAAGACAGGAAAATACCAATACTTAATTCTTGTTCTCCTCATAGGTGCTGCCATTATGTTAATTAGCAATATTATGTTTCAAGAGAATGAAGCAAAATCTGATTTAGCAGTTTTTAATAATACAAAAGAAACTGATTCCAGTGACGAGGTACCAGCCTTTGGACAGAAAGGTTCCAAGCAAAAAGACATGATCGCTAACTATGAAGATGCTTATGAAAATCAGTTGAAAGAAGCGTTAGAGGGAATTCAGGGAGTAAGTGATGTCACGGTTGTCGTGAATGTCGATTCAACTGAAAAAAGGGTGCTGGAAAAAAACACGAATACTCAAACCCAAACGACAGATGAAATAGATCGAGAAGGTGGAAAAAGAAAGGTAGAAGATTCTTCAAAAGAAGATCAACTAGTGATTATCCGTAATGGGGAAAGTGAGGAACCCATTATTATCGAAACAAAGAAACCAGCAATAAGAGGTGTTTTGATAGTGGCAAAGGGCGCTGACAATATTCAAGTGAAAAAATGGATTATCGAGGCTGTAACTCGGGCATTAGATGTTCCAAGCCATCGAGTTGCTGTAATGCCTAAAAAAAATTAAGGGGGAATATTTAAATGTTATTAAAAAAACAAACAGTTTGGCTGTTAACGATGTTAAGTTTAGTTGTGGTTTTATCGGTATATTACATTACCTCTCCAGAACAAAAGGTAACCAATATGGCCAATATTGAGGAGAAAAGCGATGGGGAAGCAACAACATCTGAAGATGGAAAAACAGTTGTTTCTAAAGTTGCCAGCGATGAAGTTTTTGAAGCATTACGTCTTAATCTAGAGGACAAACGTAGTGAATTGAAAGAACAATTAACCCAATTAACTGCATCAACCGATGTATCCGCTGAAGAAAAAAGTAAGGCGTATGATCAAATCAAGGAACTCAGTGCACTAGAAGCCAAGGAAGCTATGTTGGAAACGCTTATTAAAACGAAAGGTTATGATGATGCCCTTGTTCGTGCTGATGGCAACAAAGTTCGCGTTACAGTCAAATCAAAAGATTCTTCAGCTTCAGCAGCAAATGAAATCATTCAACTAGTTCGAGAGGAAATCGGTGACTTACAAAAGGTTGTTATTGAATTCCAACCGATAAAATAAATCAATTATCCGGATGGGGTATCCGCTACCCTCTACTGAAGAGTGAACTAGATTCGGTAAAATAATCCCTTTTTTTCCTTTTCCGAATCATTAAAAACTATAATTTGATTAAGACAGGCAGATAATCTGGGACAAAATAAAAAAATTTTTTTCTTATGACTAAAATATATTTTTCGAGCAAATACTTGATATATAAAGGGAAAAGCCATTCTCGGCTTTTCTTTTTTTAGGTATTTTAGTAGAAAAAAATCGAATTTTGCAAATTTTTTTAAAAAACTAATTCACATTTTTTTCTGAAAAGTTTAGAATAAGATTGTAATGTCTAAAAAAAATCAAAGTTTATTACATTGTTGAACTTTGATTGAGTATTATCGTATGATATTATTTGCTAGAAAAATTTTTTATTTATTTGGACAGGGGAGTGTCAAGTATGTTAAAAGTGCAAGAAATTCGGGAATTAATTAAGCTTGTTGATAATTCAAGTATTAATGAGTTTGTGTATGAGCATGAAGGTAACAAAATTAAAATGAAAAAAAATACTGTTGAGCAAGTAGTTGTAACTGAAAAAGTAGCAGCACCGGTAGCAGCAGTAGCAGCACCAGTTGCTCCAGTAGCAGCACCGGTAGCAGCAGTTGCAGTAGCAGCTCCAGTAGCACCAGCAGCACCAGTTGCAGAAGTGAAAGCAGATGAAAATCTACATAAAATCACTTCACCAATGGTAGGAACTTTCTACGCTGCTCCATCACCAGACTCAGATGTTTATGTAAAAGTAGGTTCTAAAGTTTCTCAAGAGTCAATCGTATGTATTGTTGAAGCTATGAAACTATTTAACGAAATTGAAGCAGAAATTACTGGGGAAATCGTTGAAGTATTGGTTAAAGATGGACAACTAGTAGAATATGGCCAACCTTTATTCCTAGTTAAGCCTGAATAAGGAGCGCTACTGACATGATAAAAAAAGTATTAATTGCCAACAGAGGAGAAATCGCTGTACGTGTTATTCGAGCTTGTCGTGAGCTTGGAATTGAATCAGTTGCAGTGTATTCACAAGCAGATAAAGAAGCGCTTCATGTGCAAATTGCTGATGAAGCATATTGTATCGGACCAACAGCATCAAAGGATAGCTACTTAAATGTTACGAATATTATTAGTGTGGCTAAAAAAGCTGGATGTGATGCTATTCACCCAGGATACGGTTTCCTAGCGGAAAATGCAGACTTTGCTGAGTTATGTCGGGATGTAAATATCATCTTTATCGGCCCAACTCCAGAAGCTATTAACAAAATGGGAACAAAAGACGTAGCTCGTGAAACCATGAAAGAAGCTGGAGTACCAATCGTTCCAGGTTCAAAAGGTATCATTAAAGACATTCAAGAAGCAATTGATCTTGCTAACCAAATGGACTACCCGGTTATCATTAAAGCAACAGCTGGTGGTGGCGGTAAAGGAATTCGTGTAGCTCGTGATGAGGAAGAATTAGTGAAGGGTATCAATATGACCCAACAAGAAGCTGCAGCAGCTTTTGGTAACCCTGGTGTATATATTGAAAAATTCATTGAGGATTTCCGTCATGTTGAGATTCAAGTTCTTGGAGACACACACGGAAACGTTATTCACCTTGGAGAACGCGACTGTACAATTCAAAGAAGACTTCAAAAACTTCTTGAAGAGTCTCCATCACCTGCTCTTGACGGAGAAACTCGTAAAGAAATGGGCGATGCAGCAGTAAAAGCAGCTAAAGCAGTTGATTATACTGGTGCAGGCACGATAGAATTTATATATGATTATCGCAATCGTAAATTCTATTTCATGGAAATGAATACTCGGATTCAAGTTGAGCATCCTGTAACTGAAATGGTTACTGGAGTAGACCTAATCAAAGAGCAAATTAGAGTTGCTGCTGGTGAACGTCTACAATACTCACAAGAAGATGTTATATTCAAAGGTTGGTCAATTGAATGTCGTATCAATGCAGAAAATCCAGCTAAGAAATTTATGCCATCACCTGGTAAAATTAATATGTTATTAGCACCAGGCGGTTATGGAGTTCGTATTGATTCAGCTGCATATCCTGGGTATACAATTCCTCCGTTTTATGATTCAATGATAGCGAAGGTCATTACTTACGGAAATACTCGTGAAGAAGCAATTGCAAAAATGAAACGTGCGTTAAGTGAATTTGTTATTGAAGGAGTTCACACAACAATTCCGTTCCATTTAAAACTTCTGAACAACGAAACTTTTGTAAGTGGAAATTTCAACACTAAGTTTTTAGAAATTCATGATGTAATGAATGAATAGCTAGAATAACAGGAGGTGCCGGTAATGAGTGAGAATATCTTGGAAATGAACCAAGAAAATAATGGACTTGGCAAGGTGGAAATTGCACCAGAAGTGATTGAAGTAATCGCAGGAATCGCCGCTTCAGAAGTAGATGGCGTTTCGCAAATGCGAGGTAACTTCGCCTCAGGAGTGGTAGAACGCCTTGGGAAAAAGAATCATGGTAAAGGTGTAAAGGTTGAACTTTCGGATGACGGCATTAAAGTTGATGTTTATTGCGTTCTAAGATTTGGACTATCAATCCCAGCCGTTGCTCAAGAAATCCAGGATAATATCCGTCAAGCTCTTTTGAACATGACAGCTCTTGAACCGGTCGAAGTTAATATTCATATCGTCGGAATTCAATTCGAAACTCAAAAGCAAGAAAATGATTCTGAACAAGGTATTTAATCAGAATTAATCAGAAAAGCCAAAGGCACGGTAAGTGTCTTTGGTTTTTCATTGTTTTTGCACAAATTTTAATAAAAAAATAAATAGCGGATAAATCGGTTTCAAATAGTGTGGCTTCGGCTTTCCTCACATAGGGAATTACTCGTTCTTCTTGATGATTCGTACTTACTAATTGGTTGGAGGGTGCGAAGGGATTGTACATATGCTATTATCTTTGTAGGAAATCGGAAAAAAGCCGCAAAGGAGTATACATTTGATGAAAAGAAGAACAGCAAGAGAAAAGGCCCTGCAAGCACTGTTTCAAATTGATATGAGTCAAGCAAAAGCCTCTGAAGCTATTGAGAATGTATTAGAAAATCATCCTCAAGACGATTACTTAACTGAATTAGTAGTCGGAGTTGACTTACATAAACAACAAATTGATGAAATCATTAAATTACACCTAGAAAAATGGACACTAGAAAGATTGGCAACGGTTGATCGGAATCTGTTACGAATTGCCATATTTGAATTACTGTACAAAAAAGACGAGGTTCCAGCAAACGTAGTTCTCGATGAAGCAATTGAAATAGCAAAAGTCTTTGGTGATGACCAATCTAGTCGTTTCGTCAATGGTGTGCTATCTAAGGTAAAAGAAGAAAACTCTTGATAAGAAATTTGAACTATTGAAAACAGGGGGAGAAGGTATGTCAGCCCAACTTATAGATGGAAAAGAAATTGCTAAGAAAAAAAAGCAAGAGATTGCAGAAGAAGTTGAAAAATTAAAACAAGCTGGGATCACTCCGGGTCTAGCAGTTATTTTAGTAGGCGAAAATCCTGCATCACAAACTTATGTGAGAAGTAAAGAAAAGGCTTGTCTTGATTTAGGAATGCATTCGCTGTTAATCAAGTTACCAGAAACTATTCTTGAGCAAGAGCTAGTAGCAAAAATTGAGGAATTAAATAATGATGCTGCTATCCACGGAATCTTGGTCCAACTACCATTACCTGCACAGATCAATGAAGCTAATATCATTGAAGCAATTGTTCCCGAAAAAGATGTTGATGGTTTTCACCCGATAAATGTTGGTAAAATGATGATAGGAATGGATGCCTTTTTACCGTGTACTCCATATGGAGTTATGGTGATGTTAAAAGAGAGCAATATTGAAATCGCTGGCAAACATGTTGTCATTGTAGGTCGTAGTAATATTGTCGGAAAACCAGCTGGGCAATTATTTCTAAATGAGAATGCAACCGTGACTTATTGCCATTCAAAAACAGTGGATATAAAGTCCTATACAAATTCTGCAGACATTCTTGTTGTAGCAATCGGTAAAGCCAATTTTATTACTGCGGATTATGTAAAAGATGGTGCAGTAGTTATTGATGTTGGTATGAATCGTAACAGCGAAGGAAAGCTTTGTGGAGATGTTGATTTTGCTGATGTAAAAGAAAAAGCTTCTTATATTACCCCAGTTCCTGGTGGCGTTGGTCCTATGACCATTACCATGCTGATGTTTAATACATTAAAGTCTGCAAAACTCCAACTACAGAAAATGCAACAAACTAGTGGTATTTAATAAAGAAAAAAGCCTGTTCCATTTTTGCTGAAATTTAGATTTCCTGTTCAAGGTGACGAATTGGTTTTCTGAATTTATAATGAATGGGATGGGCTTTTGTTTTTATTTTGTCTAACAGAAGGACTTTAAACCCTAAGATATCACCATCCGGGGTGGATGTGGAACCCCACCGCAGATGAAAAGTCACACTTAATCCGTCATTTCATTCTCAAAGGAGTTAAAAATGAAGGAACAAAGATATTTAACTGTAGCCGCTTTAACTAAGTACATAAAAAGAAAATTTGACGTCGATCCTCATTTACAGGACTGTTTTGTAAAAGGGGAAATATCTAACTTTAAACAACATTCAAGCGGACATATGTACTTTACGCTTAAAGACAACAAAGCAAGGCTTTTGGCTGTTATGTTTGCTAGTGCCAATCGGTCGATGAAGTTTAAGGTTGAAAACGGAATGCAGGTACTGATACGAGGCGACCTGTCTGTATATGAGGGGAGCGGACAGTACCAAATTTATATTAAGGAAATGAAGCCCGATGGTGTCGGTGAATTATTTCTAGCTTATGAGCAATTAAAAGCAAAATTGGCCTCTGAAGGCTTATTTTCCACGGAAAGTAAAAAAAATCTACCTAAATATCCTAAAACAGTTGGCGTGGTAACATCCCCAACAGGAGCAGCAATCCGGGATATTGTTTCGACCATCAAAAGGCGTTATCCAATCGCAAATATTTTGTTAATTCCCGCACTAGTTCAAGGAGATCAAGCAGCGCCTTCTATTGTAAAAGCTATTTCCTTTGCAAATTCAAGCAATATCGATGTGTTGATTGTCGGTAGAGGCGGGGGGTCAATTGAGGAATTATGGGCCTTTAATGAGGAGATAGTTGCAAGGGCAATCTTTGCTTCAAAAGTCCCAATCATTTCATCAGTGGGCCATGAGACTGATTTTACCATCGCTGACTTCGTCGCTGACCTCAGAGCACCTACGCCAACTGCAGCGGCAGAACTTGCAGTGCCACATATAGACGAATTGATTGAGCGAATAATAAATCGGGATTCGCGAATGCTCCGTTCAATGAAGGAAAAGATTGGTTCGCAAAAAGCCCGGTTAAGCCGTCTAGATAAATCGTATGCCTTCCGTTATCCTCGTAAACTTTATGAACAAAAGTTAGAGCAATTGGACAGACAAACAGAACAACTGGTACGCGCTTCGAAAAAAATGCTAGAATTGAAAAATATTCAGGCTCAAAACTTACATAAACGGCTCATACGGAACGAGCCACACAAGAAAATATCAGAAGCAATAGAGGCTCAATCAAAACTAACAAAGGCATTAAATCGAGCTATGCAAAATCTTTTGACGAAAAAGCAAAGGGATTTTTCACATAATCTAGAAAAACTTGAAGCTTTAAGCCCACTTAAGGTTATGGAAAGAGGTTTCAGTATCGTCTTTGCTGATGATGAAAAGCTGGTAAATAAAATAAATCAGGTCAGCCTAAATGAAGAAATTGCAGTTAGAATGTCAGATGGGCAATTAAAATGTAAGGTAATTGACATTAAAGGAGAGTAAGCAGATGTCTGAAGAACAGATTTTATCATTTGAAGAAGCGATGGAAAAATTAGAAGTTCTTGTAGAGAGACTAGAAGAAGGCGATGTTCCTCTTGAAGAAGCGATTTCAATTTATAAAGAAGGAATGGGACTGTCAAAGATGTGTCATGATAAATTAAAACAAGTAGAAGATGCACTTACGCAAATATTAACAGATGATGGGGAAATCGTAAGCTTTTCCATTAACGAGGAGGAATAACGTTGTCAGATCAAACATTAACCTCTTTTTCGCAAGAATATAAACAACTTCTTGAAAATAAAATGGAGGAATTTATTTATAGAATAGCTGCTCCAAACGAACTTAAGGAGTCGATGTTGTATTCGCTAAAAGCAGGTGGAAAAAGGATTCGCCCCTTACTATTATTTGCGACACTACAGGCATTTGGAATTGATTCAAAAAAAGGGATATACCCTGCTTGCGCTCTAGAAATGATCCACACTTATTCATTAATTCACGATGACCTTCCAAGTATGGATGATGATGATCTGCGCAGAGGGAAGCCAACAAACCATAAAGTCTTTGGTGAAGCATTAGCTGTTTTAGCAGGAGATGCATTATTAACTTATAGTTTTCAAATCGTATCTGAAACCCCTGAAGAGCATGCTGATTTAAAGACCAAATTGGACTTGTGCTTAATGCTGGCAAAAGCTGCTGGGGCTGAAGGTATGGTTGGAGGTCAGGTGGCTGATATACAAGGTGAGGAAAAAAATCTTAGTTTAACAGAACTTGAATATATTCATTCACATAAGACAGGTAAGTTGTTGATATTTAGTGTTATGGCGGGGGCATTAATGGCCAATGCTAATGAAGAACAGTCGGCTAATTTAGAAGCATTTGCTAAGCATTTAGGTATGGCCTTTCAAATCCGTGATGATATTTTAGATTTAGAAGGCAATGAAGAATTAATTGGTAAGCCACTTGGAAGTGATGAGGAAAAACATAAAAGCACATATCCGGCTTTACTTACAATGGACGGAGCTAAAGAGGCTATGCGTAAACATTATGATGCAGCTAAATATCACCTTCAATTAACTAAGTTAAATACAGAGTTGCTGGAAGATATTACTGAACTTGTTGTGGCGAGAGATTGTTAACATTTCGTGAAATTTGGTGAATATTTGAGAGCCTTGTCTATTTATGTTATAATGTTGCCCATGTACAATGTATTTTTTTAATACATATGTTAATACGGACAAAGATTCTTTGGGCATAGTAAAGAATATACATTTGCTCAATTACAAACCTTTCACAGTTGCCGTTATCACTTTTGTGTTAGCGGCTCTTTTTTCAGGTAATGACGATATAGTATACAAGTCTATTCGTTAAGAAGCTTTGATCTGTTTGCAGAACTTACAGACGAAAGTGAGTGGTCCGTTAGATGGATCTATTATCAATTAAAGACCCTTCTTTTCTAAAAGGTCTCTCCATTCATGAATTGGAAGTCCTTAGCAAAGAAATCCGAAAGTTTATGATTGAGAAATTATCAAAAACCGGAGGACATATTGGGCCTAATTTAGGAGTAGTAGAATTAACAATAGCATTGCATAAATGTTTTGATAGTCCAAAGGATAAATTCATATGGGATGTTGGACACCAATCATACGTTCATAAAATTTTAACTGGACGAGCAAGCGAATTTGATTCCTTGAGACAATATCAAGGTTTAAGTGGGTTTCCAAAGCGGATAGAAAGTGAACACGATGTTTGGGAAACAGGACATAGCTCAACTTCGCTATCTGCAGCAATGGGAATGGTCATTGCTCGTGATTTAAAAGGGGAAAAATCGCATATTGTTCCGATTATCGGGGACGGTGCATTAACAGGTGGCATGGCATTAGAGGCATTAAATCATATTGGACATGAAAAGAAAAATATGATTGTTATCCTCAACGATAATGAAATGTCGATTGCGCCTAATGTGGGTGCCTTACACAGTGTTCTTGGAAGGCTTAGAACTGCACGGAAATATAATTGGGTTAAGGATGAACTTGAACTGCTACTTAAGAAAGTACCTGCTGTTGGTGATAAACTTTCGGCAACTGCTGAACGGGTTAAAGACAGTTTGAAATATTTATTCGTGTCGGGAATGTTCTTTGAGGAATTAGGCTTTACCTATTTAGGACCTGTGGATGGCCATAGTTATGAAGATTTATTTGAAAACTTTAACTATGCAAAAAAAACAGAAGGGCCTGTTCTTTTACATGTTATTACCAAAAAGGGAAAAGGTTATCATCCCGCAGAAAATGATAAAATTGGAAATTGGCATGGGACTGGTCCATATAAAATCGAAACAGGTGCGTTTCTAAAGCCAGATAACCCACCTCCAGCGTGGAGTGCTCTAGTAAGTGAAACAGTTCGGAAATTGGCGCGTACAGATTCCCGTATTGTTGCTATAACACCAGCAATGCCAGTCGGTTCTAAACTTGAAGGATTTGCTAGTGAGTTTCCTGACAGAATGTTTGATGTTGGAATTGCTGAACAACATGCCGCTACAGTGGCTGCGGGATTAGCAACTCAAGATATGAAGCCGTTTTTAGCTATCTACTCTACCTTTCTTCAAAGAGCTTATGACCAAGTGGTTCATGATATTTGTCGGCAAAATTTAAATGTGTTTATTGGTATAGACAGAGCGGGATTAGTAGGTGCCGATGGTGAAACTCATCAAGGAGTTTTTGATATTGCCTTCTTACGCCATGTACCTAATCTCGTGTTAATGATGCCGAAAGATGAAAATGAAGGACAGCATATGGTTTATACTGCCCTACAATATGGAGAAGGTCCAATAGCCTTACGCTATCCGCGGGGAAATGGATTAGGTGTACCGATGGATAAAGAGTTTAAGGCGCTTCCTATTGGTTCTTGGGAGGTCCTTAAAGAAGGGAAGGATGTTGTTGTCCTTACCTTTGGGACAACGGTCCGGATGGCATTGGATGCTGCAGAACAATTGGAAAAACAAGGTTTATCGATTCGAGTTGTTAATGCAAGGTTTATTAAGCCATTAGATGAAAAAATGTTGATGGAGATTTTAGCTGATAATATTCCGATTTTAACAATTGAGGAAGCGATATTACAAGGTGGATTTGGAAGCTTTGTGTTGGAGTTTGCTCATGACCATGGATATCAGCAAGCTTGGATAGAACGGATGGGAATTCCAGATCAATTTATCGAGCACGGCGATGTTGATAACCTATTAAAAGAAATCGGCTTAACCACCGAAGATACCGTTAAGAGACTGCAAATACTTGCAGGAAAACAGCAGCAAAGGCAGAGAACATGAAAATTAAAAAAGAACGAATAGACGTACTGCTAGTTGAAAGAGGACTAATAGAAACAAGAGAAAAGGCCAAGAGAGCTGTGATGGCCGGCTTGGTGTATAGTAATGAATTGAGATTAGACAAACCCGGTGAGAAAGTTAGTGAAGATACACCGTTAAAAATTAAAGGAAATGTTTTACCATATGTTAGTCGTGGCGGGTTAAAGCTTGAAAAAGCACTGAAAGACTTTGATCTTAATGTGACCGACAAGCTTATGCTTGATATTGGCTCATCTACAGGAGGCTTTACTGATTGCGCATTGCAAAATGGTGCAAAAATGACCTATGCTGTTGATGTTGGTTATAATCAGCTTGCTTGGAAATTGCGACAAGACGAGCGTGTCGTGGTAATGGAGCGGACAAATTTTCGGTATTTAACCGCTGCAGACTTACAATATGGGATGCCTAATTTTGCGACCATTGATGTTTCGTTCATTTCTTTAAAATTAATTCTTCCTGTATTAAAAACGCTTTTGATTCCAGGAAGTGACACACTAGCTCTAGTAAAACCTCAGTTTGAAGCAGGCCGGGAGCAAGTTGGGAAAAAAGGAATCGTTCGTGATAAAAATGTCCATATCAGTGTATTAGAAAAGATAATTAATTTTTCGAGGGAACTTGGATTTACAATTGTAAATTTATCTCATTCACCTATTACCGGGGGAGATGGAAATATTGAATTTCTACTCCATTTAAGATGGGATGGGGAAAAAGATAATGAATTAGGGGATAATCTATTGTCTTCTTCTCCTTCCCAAGTTGTAGAACAAGCCCACCAGGAGCTATCTAAGAAGAAAGTAAATGAGGAATAAGCGAATTGCTTATTCCTTTTTTTGAAAAAAGTTGTCCTGTATAAACATCATATACATATTTTTAACAGAATTATTGAGGTGATAGTATGAATAAAGGCCAAAGACATATTAGAATAAGGGATATTATTACAAATAATGATATTGAAACACAAGATGAATTAGTTGATTTCTTGAAAGAAGCTGGTTTTAAAATAACACAAGCAACAGTTTCTCGAGATATTAAAGAGTTACATTTAGTTAAGGTACCTTTAATGGACGGTAGATATAAATATAGCTTACCTGCAGATCAGCGTTTCAATCCGCTGCAGAAACTTAAACGAGCATTAGTGGATGCTTTTGTAAAAATTGATCATGCTGGACACTTACTTGTCATGAAAACCCTGCCAGGTAATGCAATGGCAATTGGTGCTTTAATTGATAATTTAGATTGGGATGAAATCATGGGTACCATTTGTGGAGATGATACGATTTTAATCATTTGTAGAACAGAAGAAAATACCGAGATTGTTTCTAAACGTTTTCTTGAGATGCTCTAAGTAGGGGCTCTTTTCTCAAACTTTTTTTCTTTATAAAATGAATATGAAGTGTTTAGATATAAAACAGCCAACATTTATGAGAAAAGAGCTTGCAAATTAACTTTCGAGCTACAAAATCGATTTTACCTAGTTAAAATCGGGTTTAAGATTTTAACAACAATCTTTACGGCGAAAACAGCCTAAGTAGAAGAGGTGACTTATGCTAAGCGAATTATCAATTAGAAACTTTGCAATTATAGAATCACTTTCAATTTCCTTTGAAAAGGGATTAACGGTCCTTACCGGGGAAACCGGTGCTGGGAAATCGATTATTATTGACGCAGTCCATCTTCTCGTCGGAGGTAGAGGATCTTCAGAATATATTCGGCATGGAGAAAACAAAGCTGAAATCGAAGGTCTTTTTCTTGTTGAGGATCAACATCCTTGTTATCATAAAGCACTAGAATTTGGAATTGAAATTGAAGAAGGAATGATTGTCCTTCGTAGAGATATGACTAAAAGTGGAAAAAGTGTTTGCCGCATTAACGGGAAATTGGTAACGATTGCGGTGTTAAGAGAATTTGGCAGTACACTGATTGATATCCATGGTCAACATGAACATCAAGAGCTTATGAATGAGTCGAAACATATTTCATTATTAGATCAATTTGGCGGAGCTGACATTATAGAAGCTCAAACCGAATACCAAAAAGTATACAAACGCTACGAAGAAACGAAAAAAAGAATTAAAAGTCTTAGTGAGAATGAGCAAAAAATGGCTCACCGACTTGATTTAATTCAATTTCAGCTCGAGGAGATTCAAAATGCAGATTTGCATCTAAACGAAGACGCTCGATTATTCGAGGAAAAGAGTAAGCTTTCTAATTTCCAAAGGACTTATGCTTCACTTCAGGCCGCCTATGAATCATTACGAGGGGAACAAACAGGTCTTGATTGGATTGGCATGGCCATGTCTCATTTAGAAAATGCTGCAGAGCTTGATTCCGAAAATAAAGAAATGTATGAGATTGTTTCCAATTGTTATTTCCAATTGGAAGATATGATGCAATCGGTTCGCAATAAGCTAGAGGGAATGGAATTTAATCCAGAACGAATGAATGAAATTGAAGAACGATTAACAGAAATCAATGGATTAAAGCGTAAATATGGAAATACGATCCAAGAGATACTAGAATACGCGGCAACGATTGATGAAGAAATCGAAACAATCCAAAATAAAGAAACCCATATTCATCAATTGGAAAAAGAACTGGCCTCATTAACTAAAGACTTGATGTTAGAAGCAAAACAACTAACTGATTTGCGAAAGAAAACAGCTAACACTCTTACTAAACTAATTCATCGTGAATTAAAAGATCTATATATGGATAAAACAATCTTTGAAGTTAATTTCAAAACCTTGGATTCTTATCAAAAAAATGGTAAAGACATTGTGGAATTCTTTATTTCAACAAACCCAGGAGAACCTTTGAAGCCGTTAGCAAAAATTG
This sequence comes from uncultured Bacillus sp., assembly GCA_937894355.1. GTDB lineage: Bacteria > Bacillota > Bacilli > Bacillales > Cytobacillaceae > Bacillus_BU. The sequence continues at coordinate 6,283 of CALCRD010000412.1, read as the reverse complement.
CTTCAGGTGGAGAAATGTCTCGGATGATGCTTGCATTAAAAAGTATTTTTTCAATTCATCAAGGTGTGACCTCGCTAATTTTTGATGAGGTTGATACCGGAGTTAGTGGCAGAGTTGCACAGGCAATTGGTGAAAAAATATACAAAATATCTAATATTTCTCAGGTTTTATGTATTTCTCACTTACCACAAGTTGCAGCCATAGCTGATACTCATCTTTTTATTGCAAAAAAGATAAAAGATGGAAGAACTAAAACATCGGTAATTGCTATGTCTGAAAAAGAAAAAATAAAAGAAATTGGCAGAATGATCTCTGGAGCTGAAATAACGGACTTAACAAAGCAACATGCAGAGGAATTATTGCATCTGGCAAGGGAAATGAAGGTAGGAATTTGAAAAGCTATCCAAAACCGGATAGCTTTTTTATTTGTAAGTAGTTATAAATGATTGTGATGCAGGCAAAATTAAAGATGTAGCCATAAAAAGTGTGTGGACTAGAAGCGAGGAGAGTGAAGGATTTTGAAATTTGATCATCTTAGAAAAATAATTGGTGGAATTCTCCTTGTTTCATTAATTGCACTCGGGGTTTCAAAACCCGTTCAAGAATATATCTCTATTCCAACCAAGCTAACTCTTTTTGAGGGTCAAAATTATACACTTCCAAAAGCTATTTCTGTTTCTGCCGCAATCACCAACGATCGTCACAAGGTTGAAATGAATCAAGATCAGGATAACGTTTCATTACAGGCACTGGAAACAGGTAATGAAGAGATGGTGCTATCGCTTGCGGGTATACCGGTTAAAAAGGTTGATGTTGATGTTTTAAAGGACTTTAAGGTAATTCCGGGCGGCCAATCAATTGGCGTTAAATTAAACACAGTTGGTGTCCTTGTTGTGGGCCATCATCAAGTGGTTACCCAGGAGGGTAAGGTATCTCCAGGGGAATTAGCCGGAATTAAGGTAGGAGATATCATAACCGAAATTAATGGAAATCGAATCGAACAAATGACTGATGTTGCTCCATATGTTCAAGAATCAGGAAATTCCGGAAAACCGTTAAATATAGTGGTTAACCGAGAAGATGAAAAGTTAACCACAGAATTAAAACCGATGCGGGATAAAGGTGAGCAAATTTTTAAATTAGGTTTGTATATTCGTGACTCCGCAGCGGGAATAGGAACAATGACTTTTTATCATCCTGGATCCAAAAAATACGGTGCATTAGGACATGTTATCTCCGATATGGATACAAAAAAACCAATTGTTGTTGGAGACGGCCAGATTGTTCGATCGACAGTAACCTCAATTGAAAAAGGAAGCAATGGGAATCCTGGTGAGAAGTTGGCGCGTTTTTCCAATGACCATGAGATTATTGGAAATATCAAAAGAAATAGCCCCTACGGAATATTTGGAGAGTTAAATAAACAGATAAAAAACGGAGTCTCTGATAAGCCGATGCCAATCGCATTATCAAATCAAGTAAAAGAAGGTCCGGCGAAGATTTTAACAGTCGTTGATAATGATAAAGTTGATTTATTTGATATTAAAATTGTAAGTACTATTCCACAAAAATTTCCTGCAACAAAAGGAATGGTTATCAAAGTTACCGATCCAAAATTGCTTGAGAAAACCGGTGGAATTGTTCAAGGAATGAGTGGGAGTCCAATCATTCAAGATGGAAAGGTGATTGGAGCAGTGACCCATGTCTTTGTTAATGATCCAACAAGTGGGTATGGTGTTCATATTGAATGGATGTTGAATGAAGCAGGAATAAACATTTACGCAAAATCACATGAAAAAGCTTCTTAACATTCTAGGGTGGACTATTCAAGGGAGCTAAAGTAATGATAATGAAGGCGTCAAAAGCATACCCTAAGCGGCGACGCCTTGTTAACTCTGGTATTTATTTGATGAATGTTCTATGAACTTGGAAGCATCTAAGGGTTAAAATTAAGGGTTAAGATCCTATTTTTAATCGGTAAATTATGTTAATATAATAAATAAGGATTATTCGACAAAATGAACGACAATTATTTGTCAACTGCCGAAACTAGTCGAATTAGTTAGAAAAAAAGAGATAAAGTTAGAAAAGATAGATTTTTATGAATATTTTTAAAAAACAAAAGGGTTTTCTGTTGCTTTGTCGAATTTCTCATTTACAATAGTAATATAGAGGGAAGTAATAAAATGGGATTGGGGAGGAACTAATACGTGAAAAAAATAAAAGTAGTAGTAGTTGACGACAACAGGGAACTTGTTGGATTATTAGAGGAATATATTTCATCACTTGATGATATGGAGATTGTAGGGGTAGCACATAATGGTCAAGAATGTTTAGAAATTCTAGAGGAGACTCCTACTGATGTCCTTCTTTTAGATATTATTATGCCTCATTTAGATGGACTTGCGGTTTTGGAAAAACTTCGGGAATCAAATACTGGTAATTTTCCGAATGTAATTATGCTAACAGCTTTTGGTCAGGAAGATGTAACAAAAAAGGCTGTTGACTTGGGAGCATCTTACTTTATCCTAAAACCGTTTGATATGGAAAACTTGGTAAACCATATCCGTCAAGTTAGTGGAAAAACAAATCCTGTATTGAGAAAGTCACCTCAAACAACTTTCCGCCCACAAACGGAACAAAAGCCAAAAAATTTAGAAGCTAGTATCACAAGTATTATCCATGAAATTGGTGTTCCTGCTCATATTAAGGGGTATTTATATTTAAGAGAAGCAATCTCAATGGTTTATCACGACATCGAACTTTTAGGATCTATTACAAAAGTTCTTTATCCAGACATTGCTAAGAAATTTAATACAACCGCTAGCAGGGTAGAACGGGCGATTCGCCATGCAATTGAAGTCGCATGGAGCCGTGGTAACATCGATTCAATTTCCAGCCTTTTTGGCTATACAGTAAGCATGACAAAAGCAAAACCAACAAATTCGGAATTTATTGCGATGGTTGCTGATAAACTAAGATTAGAGCATCGTGCATCATAAGTATCTGTTCAAGGCTGTTTAGCTTAAGCTAAATAGCCTTTCTCTTGTCTTTTAACTTAGGTGCTATATTAATTGAGGGCCCAAAGTCCAAATGCACTGAAAGGCCGCTTGCGCTTTTCTAAAAAGGAGAGACCTAAATGACATTGATTTTTGCTCACCGTGGCTATTCTCTTGTCTACCCAGAAAATACAATGAAATCGTTTGTTGAGGCAGAAAAGGCCGGAGCTGACGGGGTTGAATTAGATGTGCAAATGACAAAAGACGGTGAATTGGTCGTTATCCATGATGAGAAAGTAAATCGCACTACTGATGGTACAGGATATGTTAAGGATTTAACCTATCAAGAAATTAAAAAACTAAATGCTCATAATAAGCAAAGGAAATGGTATCAAAAAAAAACACCCATTCCTACTTTGGCGGAAGTGTTTGAATGGATGACCGCTAATGAAATCATTTGCAATATTGAATTAAAAAATGGAATAATTCCCTATAAAGGCATGGAAGAAAAGGTAGTCGCATTAATAAACAAATACAAGCTAAATAATCGAATCATTATTTCTTCTTTTAATCATTACAGTATTGTGTATTGCAATCAACTCGCTCCTGATATTGAAACAGCTCCGCTTTTATCAGAATCGCTATATATGCCCTGGATATATGCAAAATCGATAAAAGCTCAAGGGATTCATCCAAAATACTTTCGGGGACTTGAAGATGTCTTTAAATTAGCAATGGCGAATGGAATAGCTGTAAGGCCGTATACTGTTAATAAAGAAGCAGCACTTAAACGCTTATTTTCAATCGGTTGCAATGCAGTCATTACTGATGATCCAAGTAATGCAATAAGAATTAGAAATGAATATTTCAAGGCATAAAGTTTGAGAAAAAAGCCTGAAAAAAGAGAAAGACCAAAATTAAGGTCTTTCTCTTTTTTTGAATCTCCCCTGAACTTTATTTTTCTTCCGATCTCGGTACAAAATAAAACCAGCGATAAATCCCAACCCCAGTAAAAATGCCAAAAGACCAACAATAAATTGGATGAATAAAGAGGGTAGCGGCGATTGTAAGACACCGAATGCCATATCGCGCATTAATTTAATACCTAATGCCGCAATAACTCCGGGAATTAACATGATAATCAAAGCAATAATACGATCCATAACCGTTTCCCTTCATAAATGTTTTCCTTCACAAAAAATCATAATTCATTTTAGAGATTTGTCAAGTTGGACAACTCATTCTAAAATAAGGAGGTAATCCATGAAGAATTTTGCGCAATTATATCATGATTAGCATGAAAAATATTTCTTGGTTTTAGTGGAGGGGATTTAATGCAGGATTTAATTTTTAATTCAACAGAAGAAGGCATGATTGCAATTAATAATGAATGTGAAGTCACCCTGTTTAACAAGAGTGCTGAGAAAATAACCGGGATAAAAAAGAATGATGCTTTAGGAAATCATATTCATAAAATTATTCCAAATAGTAAGCTCCCCGCTGTTTTAGAGACAAGAAGAATAGACACCAACCAAGAATTACTGTTAGAAAATGGGCTAAGGATTATCACTACTAGAATTCCAGTAATTGATGATCATGGGCATTTAATGGGTGCTTTTTGTGTTTTCAAAGATATCTCGGAAATCCTTACCCTTGCTGAAGAAGTAACGAATCTTAAAGATATTCAAACAATGCTTAACGCAATTATCCAATCAAGTGATGATGCGATTTCGGTAGTAGATGAGAATGGAAAAGGATTAATCATTAACCCGGCCTATACTAGAATTACTGGTTTGACCAAAGAGCAAGTAATTGGAAAACCGGCAACAGCTGATATTTCTGAAGGGGAAAGTATCCATATGAAAGTTCTTCAGACAAGAAGACCTGTTCGTGGAGCAGCAATTCGGGTAGGACCAAAAAAGAAGGAAGTCATTGTAAATGTTGCTCCAATTATTGTAAATGGAATTTTGAAAGGTAGCGTTGGGGTCATTCATGATGTCTCCGAGATTAAATCTTTAACCAATGAACTCAATCGGGCCCGACAAATCATTCGTACTTTGGAAGCTAAATATACATTTGAGGATATAATCGGTAATTCTGAAGAAATGAACTTAGCAATCGAACAGGCAAAACTAGGTGCAAAGACCCCAGCAACAGTATTGCTTCGTGGTGAATCGGGTACAGGTAAGGAATTGTTTGCCCATGCTATACATAATGCCAGTAATCGAAAATATAATAAATTTATTCGAGTTAATTGTGCGGCACTTTCGGAATCATTGTTAGAGAGCGAATTGTTCGGTTATGAAGAAGGCGCCTTTTCAGGGGCTAAACGTGGCGGAAAAAGAGGCTTATTCGAAGATGCCAATAATGGAAGTTTATTTTTAGATGAGATTGGGGAGTTAACCGCTAGTATTCAAGTAAAACTCCTAAGGGTACTACAAGAGCGGGAAATTGTCCGAGTTGGAGGAACAAAACCAATTCCTATCAATGTTCGAATTATTGCAGCGACAAATGTGAATTTAGAAAAGGGCATTGCACAGGGAACTTTTAGGGAAGACTTATATTATCGGTTTAATAGAATGCCGATTCATATTCCACCTTTGCGGAAAAGGATTGCTGATATTCCGGCCATATGTGTCCGGCTGATTCAGAAAATCAACCAAGATTATGGAAGAAATGTTGAAGGTGTTTCAGATAACGTAATGGAGCAGCTTGGGAAATACGATTGGCCAGGCAATGTAAGGGAGCTAGAAAACATTCTAGGAAGAGCCATTATTTTTATGAAAAATAATGAAACAATCATTGGAAAAATAGGATTATCCGAAATAAATGATGTATCCCAAGCTGATAAGCGGAAAGAAATCCGTGCTAATACTGATGTAGCAAATACCGATAGAAATGTCCCATTATCAGAAATGATGGAGGAATTTGAAGAAAAGATTATTAGGCAAACATTGAAAAGTTGTAATGGAAATAAAACCAAAACAGCAAAACTGTTAGCTGTGTCATTACGGAATCTTTATTATAAACTTGAGAAATACCGAATTGAATAAATTAGCATGCAAGTTTTTTCTAGGTATGCAATATTTTTCAGGGTAATGATAACTATATATCCTAACCTCTGTTTAAATGCTACAAATTTTTATTGAAATTTTGGCTCTGTTAAACTAGGCTGTTGATTTCCGTTCCAGGCACGAGCGGTTCGCGGGCTCACCCGTGAGCCTCCTCCGTCGTTCCTTCCTCCAGAGTCTCACTCAGCTCGTGCTTCCCGCAGGAGTCTGCGT
>CALCRD010000411.1 GCA_937894355.1 uncultured Bacillus sp. | reverse complement strand
TCAACTTAAGTGTAAAAAATCAACAATGAGCGTTAACACAGCGTATATTTTTATCTTTTTCCTAGTTTATCGTTTTTTTTAGCTAAAAACAAAAACATAGAAAAGCATCCCGTTTTTTTGTAAATCAGGATGCCTTCCTATGTTTATCTATCACCAAACTACTTTACTCTTGAACCATTAGGTAAGGATTGGTCAACTGTAGCCAATGAAAGCTGGCCATCTTCACTTCCTGCTAGAATCATACCTTGCGAAAGCTCGCCACGAAGCTTTACCGGTTTAAGATTGGTTACACAAATAACTTTGCGTCCTACTAAATCCTCCGGCTTGTAAAATTTAGCAATACCAGATACAACCTGGCGTTGTTCATAACCTAAATCTAATTGGAGCTTCAATAATTTATCGGCTTTCGGAATTGCTTCCGCTTCAATGACTTGGGCAACACGTAGGTCCACTTTCATAAAGTCATCAATAGAGATTTCTTCGCTTTTTGGTTTTTCCGCTACCGGCTTTTCCTCGACCTTTGGTGTTGCTTTTGGAGCCATTTGTTCTTTAATATAATTCACTTCTTCTGCCATATCTAAGCGTGGGAAAATCGGTTCCCCTTTATCAACCTTCGTTCCCCCAGGTATACCTCCAAAATTTCCAAGGCTATCCCATGATTGTAATTCTTCATCGGAAATATTTAACTGGGCAAACATTTTATCAGGAGTTTTTGTTAAAAATGGCTTTAATAAAATAGCTATTCTTCGTAATGATTCGGCTAAGTGAGCCATTACATTAGCTAATTCTCCCTTTGTGGCTTCTTCTTTTGCTAAGATCCATGGCTTTGTTTCATCAATATATTTATTTGTCCGACTCACAACCTGCCAAATAGAAGTTAAAGCAATTGAAAACTCCATTTTTTCCATAGCATCTTCATATTTTTTGACAGCTTCCCGATTTACTTCAAGTAGCTGCTTGTCAAATTCGCCAGTAGAGCCGTTATACGCCGGAATTTGTCCTGCAAAATATTTATCAATCATCGCGACTGTACGATTTAACAGATTACCAAGATCGTTAGCCAAATCAAAATTAATCCGTTCAACAAAGCCTTCTGGAGTAAACACCCCATCAGAACCAAATGGCACTTCACGAAGTAAATAATAGCGGAGTGCATCTAAACCGTAACGATCAATTAGCGTAACAGGATCGACAACATTCCCCTTTGATTTCGACATTTTTCCATCCTTCATCAACAACCAACCGTGGGCAAATACCTTTTTTGGAAGTGGTAAATCTAAGGCCATCAACATAATTGGCCAATAGATTGTATGAAAACGAACAATTTCTTTACCAACTAAATGAACATTTGCTGGCCAATATTTTAGGAATTTTTGATTATTTTCCTTGCTATACCCAAGTGCTGTAATATAGTTTGATAATGCATCAATCCAAACATAAATGACATGTTTTGGATTTCCAGGTACTTTAATTCCCCAATCAAAAGTTGTTCGGGATACAGCCAAATCCTCAAGTCCTGGTTTAATGAAATTATTAATCATTTCATTTTTACGAGATTCTGGCTGGATGAATTCCGGATTTTCTTCATAATAAGCAAGCAAACGATCAGCATATTTACTCACTCTAAAAAAGTAGGATTCTTCTTTTACTCTCTGGACTGCCCGATTACAATCTGGACAATTCCCATCAACTAATTGAGTGTTAGTATAATATGATTCACATGGTGTACAATACCAACCCTCGTATTCTCCTAAATAAATATCCCCTTGCTCTAAAAGCTGGGCAAAGATTGTTTCAACAATCTCTTTATGGCGCTCCTCAGTTGTTCTGATAAAATCATCATAGGAAATCTCTAGTTTTCCCCATAGATCTTGAATTCCAGCTACAATTTCATCTACATATTGCTGCGGAGTAACCCCTTTTTCTTCGGCTTTTTCCTGTATTTTTTGACCATGTTCATCCGTCCCTGTTAAATACATGACATCAAAGCCGCGCATCCGTTTATAACGTGCCATTGCATCACCCGCAACAGTCGTATAAGCATGTCCAATATGAAGATTTCCGCTTGGATAATAAATCGGAGTTGTTAAATAAAAAGTATTCAGTTTTTCCTCCATGGAAAAATCCCTCCCTCTAAAGGTATATATCTACTCTATTTATGATATTGTCCATCCAAAAACACTTGATGAGCCAACAATATATAGCAAAATCCGCTTTGATTTGGGAATTTCTTATCCCATCCAATTCCACTTTTCTAAATCCCCAAACTCTTAAGTAAGGCAAGTATTGCTGCTAGTTAAATCTGGATAAAGTCAGCATTACCTCTTATATCATCAAAATATACCTAAAAATGAAAAAATGTGCAACAATACCTATTTTACATAGACTCTAAGAGAGTTTAAACCCATTATCCAATAATGTTTATTAATGAAGGTGGAATTTTTTTTGCAGGGTTTGTCGAAATATACTTTAATATTATTGCCACAATAGGGTTTTTCCCCTAATTCGATCTCAGAAATCTCATTAAATATCAATAAATAACCTACTTTCAACTCCCAAAAAGCTAATATTCGATATAGGGAAATTTTTCTAGAAAATCAAATAATAAAATAATTGACGAATTTGGGAATGGCTGGTATTATTAAATAGTAGGAAAAAATGTCGAATAATGACGAAAGAAAATCATAATAGAGAGAAACATAGATTTGAGAGGAGATTAATGAATGAAATCTACAGGTATTGTTCGTAAAGTTGATGAGCTTGGACGCGTAGTAATTCCAATCGAATTAAGACGTACTCTTGGTATTGCTGAAAAAGATGCTCTTGAAATTTATGTTGATGACGAGCGCATTATTCTGAAAAAATACAAGCCAAACATGACTTGCCAAGTAACTGGTGAAGTTTCTGATGACAACTTGGCTTTAGCGGATGGGAAATTAATCCTTAGCCGTGAAGGTGCAGAGTTATTAATCGAAGAAATCAAAAATGCCTTCGAAATTGCTAAAAATTAAATGGTAAAGAGGCTGTGCTCTATGAGTCCAGCCTCTTTTTGATTTCAAATCTATATTAATTAGTTTTCCACATGATATGCTTGGTAAACGTCTCTTTTCATCAATTCTCTATCATTAGCAACCTGCTTGATTGCGTCCTTTGATGACATTCCTTTTTCAGTCATATATTGATTTACATGCTCTGGGATTGACAGTTCTTCCCACCAACTAGACTGCTCTAGTATTTCCTGTTCCGATGATCCCTCGACAACAATACAAAATTCCCCTCTGATCTCATCACGGTGTGCCCATTCTATTATTTCAGTTAGAGTTCCTCTAATGAACTCTTCAAATTTCTTAGTTAATTCACGACATAGGACAATGTTTCGATTACCAAAGGCCTCTTGCATTAAGGCTAAGGTCTCCTTAAGGCGATGCGGCGATTCATAAAAAAGCAGCGTACCCTTTTGATACAAAAGGTTTTCAAGTTCCTTCCGCTTTTCCTTCTTTTGACGATTTAAAAAGCCATAAAAATAAAATGGTTGTGTCTCAAGGCCTGAAGCTATTAATGAGGTTAAAGCCGCATTTGCACCTGGTAGAGGGACAACTGTTAACTGTTCAGCTATTGCCTCGCGGACCAATTCATAACCTGGGTCTGATATCGTTGGCATTCCGGCATCACTTACCAGGGCAACTTTTGCTCCATCTCTTAATTTGCTTACAATCTTTTCACCACTAGCTCGCTTATTATGTTCGTGATAACTAATAATTGAAGTATCAATTTCAAAGTAATGGCAAAGCTTCACCGTATTTCTGGTGTCTTCTGCTGCAATAAAATCTGCCTCTTTTAATATCCGAACCGCTCGATAACTCATGTCCTCCAAATTTCCAATTGGTGTTGGAACTAAATATAATATTCCTTTATTTTGCTCATCATTAAAGCTTTTCTGCTGCCACATAGTTACCTCCGGTTATATTTTCTTTCATTAGAAACAGTTGATTTTTTTCTTGCGGCCACTATTGATTTTTTCCATACAAAATCTCTTTTACTTCTTGAGTATATTGATGATCCTCATTATAAACAAACATCGGTGGTAGAATCTTTAAGTCAGGCTGTCCATCCTTAATCGCCTCAATTAACAAGGTATTCGCTTCTTTTCCTTGTTTGGGATGAACAAACTGAATCCGTTTAGGTTCTAACCGATATTTCCTCATTAATGTAATCATCTCCAGAAATCTGCCGGGACGATGAACAAAGGCAACTTTTCCACCCTGTCGCACAAGCTGGCTAGACACCCGAATCGTATCTTCTAATGTGCATAATATCTCATGACGAGCAATTGCTAAATGTTGGTTCTCATTTATTTCCTCTTTTGAGGCGGTAGAGAAATAAGGAGGATTACAAGTGACAACCTCATATTTCCCATGTCCCAACACACTTGGCATATCCTTAATATCTCCATGAACCATCTGTAAACGATTATTTAATCGATTATACTCAATACTACGGACAGCCATATCATATAATCGCTCTTGTATTTCCACACCAGTGATAACACCTTTTGTCCTTGTACTTAATAATAACGGGATAATTCCATTGCCAGAGCATAAATCAATCATATTGCCCTTCTGGATTGGTACATAAGCAAATTTCGCTAGCAAGACCGCATCTAGTGAAAAGGCAAATACTGAAGGACTCTGAATTATCTTTAAGTCTTCAGCAAGTAGATAATCTAATCGTTCATCATCTCTTAAATTGAGCATCGTTCACCTCGTAACTCCCTTCCGTCAATACAATGAAAACAGCCTTCCATACCGATAGGAAGGCCATCCACTATTTCTTATTTAAAAAGGATAAGCAGAAAAGGCAATCCTCTTCTTTTCTAGGGCTTCCGTAATGAATATTACATATATGGAAGCCTTCTTGATAAAGACGAGCAAGATTATCGTAACCTTCTCCAATATCGAAGCTACTTCGATCCATTACATCTGTTTGTTTTTTATCTAGTTTCTTTTGCTTTTGTTTTCCAGTCGTTCTATCAAAATGATGTCTTAAGTGTTCATTTTCCAATTTTAACGAGTTGTTCTCTTCTAAAATTTCTGCAAGATGTTGCTTTAAATCACCGAGTTGCTTGTACAATTCGCCAATTTGCGTTTCCATATTTATTACTGAGTCAAAAAATTCTTTTTTATTCACGCATTTTCCACCTCGTTAGTCTGTGGATTGTGCAGAAACAGCACCTTGTTTTATTATTTCATCAAGCGTATATTCTAGCATTCGTCCTGGGTCACTATATTCTACCTGAAGGACACGCGATAAAATATTAAGACCTACCACTTTTCCAGTTCCTTCTGGGGTTACGATCATTTCACCTAAATCCGGAAGTTGTTCCTTTGCTGATTCATATTCATCATTCTCATATTTTAAACAGCACATAAGTCGGCCGCATAAACCAGATATCTTTGTAGGATTTAATGATAAATTTTGATCCTTAGCCATTTTAATAGACACAGGGTCAAAATCCCCTAGGAAGGTCGAGCAACAAAGCATTCTACCACAAGGTCCTATCCCACCAAGCATTTTCGCCTCATCACGAACACCGATTTGGCGAAGCTCGATTCTCGTTCTAAAAATAGCGGCCAAATCTTTCACTAGCTCTCTAAAATCTACTCTACCATCTGCAGTAAAATAAAAAATGACTTTATTTCTATCGTAGGTGTATTCTACATCTACGAGCTTCATATCCAACTGATGCTCATTTACTTTTTCACAACAAACCGTATAAGCTTCTGTTGCTGCTTGCTTATTTTCCTCAACAATATGGCGATCCTTTTGGTCTGCCAGTCTAAGGACTTTTTTCAAAGGAAGAACCACATCATGTTCTTCTACCTGCTTCTTTGCAACAACAACTCTACCATACTCCACTCCGCGGACAGTTTCAACGATGACAAACTCATCCTTATCAACTAGTAAATCCCCGGGATCAAAATAATATATCTTACCCGCTTTTTTAAAGCGTACTCCTACGACATTATACAACCGTTGATCCCTCCTGCAATTTTAACACAAGCTGTTCCATAAGCAGCTGTGTATTCATATTGGCCTGCAGCTTTCTTTTTGCTTCTAAAATTACAGCCATATTGTCAGCGATGAGCGGACCAGATGTTTGCAAGGCATATTGCTGTAATTTTTCCATCTCAGTTTGAAAAACAACTTGGGTCTGCTTCCCTAGTTGTATATATAATAAATCCTTAAAGATAAGAAGTAATAAATCTAAACCCCTGTCCAACTGTTCTTTCTCTTTGAAGTGAACATACCAATTATCTTGAAGAGACACCATTGCCTCAAGAGAATTTTTTTTCAGCACTTCAAACAATTTTACCACTATTTTTCGTGCTTGTGCAAACCAATCATCCCCGTTTAACGCCAAAGCCTCTTCAACATTATTAGTTAATTGTGCCAACAGAGGAGCAATGCTTGGTTCTACACCCTCTATGATGAATTTATCAATCAAATTCTTTGGTGAAAGTGGGCTGAATGTAATAATTTGACACCTAGATAAAATAGTAGGTAGGATCTTTTGAACCTGTTCCGATATTAAGATGGCATACGTTTGTTTATTTGGTTCCTCAAGAAATTTTAATAGACTATTCGCGGCGTTCGTTGTCATTCGATCCGCATGAAAAATCATATAAATCTTTTGTTTCGATTCAACCCCTGTTTTAGAAAACTCCTCTTGCAAGGCATGAATTTGCTGTTTTTTTATTGAAAGTCCGTCCGGCTCAATAAAATGAAAATCAGGATGGTTGCCTGTTTCAATTCTTTTACAATTTGAGCACTCATTACAAGGCAAGTAATCATCCATAGGTGATTGACAAAATAAACTTTTCGCCAACAATAACCCTACTTCTCTTTTCCCGGTCCCCCGTAATCCTTCAAAAAGGTACGCATGCGAAACACGATCTTTCAGTATGCTGTTTTTTAGCATTTTTAACACTTTCGGCTGTATGGCTTCAAGTTGTTTCCAAGTCCTTGACATTCAATTCACCACTCGCATGTTTTTTTGAAAGAGATTAAATTGTTTCACTTTATTATATCAGTTATTTACCCAAAACTAACATTTCTCCTTTGGGAAAAATGTTAAAACTCAAGCTCATCTGATTAATATGCTAATCTAGGGCTAGAAAAATAGCCAACTACATAAATTAAGTAGTCGGCTATTTATCAATTCTTCCTTTTATTGCTTTGGCTGTTTTAAACTAGGCCGTTGATTTCCGCTCCAGGCACTTCGCTTTCCGCGGGCGGTAGCGGGGGGCCTCCTTGACGCTCCGCGCCTGTGGAGTCTCCCCTGCCCCGTACTCCCGCAGGAGTCTTCGTGCCTTCCGCTCCAATCAACTAAGTTTGAAAATCAACATTGCATATTAACACATCATTCCTTTAAATACCTTCGCTATCAATTCTTAATAAATTCTCTAATTTTATTTAGTGCTTGATTATACACCAATTCAACAGAAGCTGATGCATCAATCTGGTAGAGTCGCTCAGGAAATCTTACCATTAACTGCTGATATCCTTCTCTAACCTTTTTATGAAAATCAATTGTCTCCAAATCAAGTCGATTAACTTCCCGCCCTTTATGCTGATTAATTCTTTCCAAGCCCTGTTCTGGGGCAATATCAAAATATAATGTTAGTTTTGGCATCATATTCCCAATCGCAAATTGGTTAATCGTTAATACCTCATCAATTCCCAAACCCCTTGCATGACCTTGATACGCTAAGGAACTATCAATGAACCTGTCACATAGAATTACTGCACCTGTTTCTAATGCCGGCTTTACCTTTTCAATTAAGTGCTGCCTTCTTGCTGCAGCGTATAACAATGCTTCTGTTCGCGGGTCCATTGCTGTATTCTCTGGGGCTAAGATTACCTTTCGGATTTGCTCGGCAATATCAATCCCACCCGGTTCCCTTGTTTGTAATACTGGATAACCTTCACTCTTTAACTGCGCAGCTAACATATTAATTATTGTTGTTTTTCCAGCCCCTTCAGGACCCTCAATTGTGATAAACAAACCATATGTCATACCTTATTAAACCTCCAATATAGTAAAACAACACTAATAAACGTAAATAAATCCTTGCTTTAAAGATTCACCGCCTTGAAATTTTGTCCCTTTATTAAGCAACCATTGAACATGTTCAATATCTTTCCCCGTTATTATTTCCCCAGGAAATAGTAAGGGAATCCCAGGTGGGTAAGGAACGATCATTTCCGCGGCAATTTCCCCAATTGCATTGCTAAGTGGGACCTTATGTTTTCTTCTATTTTTCATCTCTTTATAGCTCAATTCTAATCGTGATAACTGTTTCTTATGATAGTATTTGAACTTATGTTTTTCAGATTCTAGCAACACCGGACTCACTGCCTGGCTCACTTTCTCGATAACCTCCGCAAACGGATAACTCTGTCCATCCTTTAACAACGGAGCAACAAGCAAAACATTAAATGGGTCAGCGAGCTCTGCAAAAATACCTTGTTCTTCTAATTTTGTTTGCAAATCAAAGCCGCTGTCTGCGGACGTTGATTGAATAGTTATTTTTAAAAAATCACCCTGTCCGCTGGCATATTCTAGAACCTTAATGCCAGCAATATTGGAAAGCTGCTTCCTAAAAGTAGTAATCTGTTTCTCCAGATATACTAAATCACTATCAGATAATGTCCCTAAATAACTTCGAGCTAAATCCAATGAGGCCATAATCGGGTAGGATGGGCTACTTGATTGTAAAATATGTAAATAATTATTTAATACATCCACAGAAATTAATTCGCTATTAAAATGTAAAAAGGAACCCATTGTCATAGCGGGTAGTGTTTTATGCGCCGATTGAACGACAATATCTGCTCCTAAGTCTACTGCCGATTTAGGAAAAATAGTTCCAGCAATAAAATGGGCCCCGTGTGCTTCATCCACTAAAACAGCTATGCCATGCTGATGTGCTAAGGTAATAATTCGCTCAAGGTCATATACCATTCCATAATAATTCGGGTAAGTTACAATTAAGGCCTTTGCCGCTGGATAAGCTTCTATAGCAGATTGAACAGTTTGATAGGATAGGCCACCGGCAACTTTCCATTCTTGATCATACTCTGGATTTAGAAAAACAGGATTTGCATTCACCAACTGCAAGCCGTTTTGTATCGACTTATGACAATTCCTTTGCACAAGAACAGTATCAGCATCATTTATCGACGCCATAATCATCGCAAGATTTCCAACTGTAGATCCATTAACTAAAAAAGAACTCGATTGTACACCATAAAGCTCAGCTAACAACTGCTCGGAATTCTTAATTACTCCTTCTGGATCATGAAGATCATCCAAACCCGTTAATTCTGTTACATCAAGTTTCAACAATTCTTTATATGAAGCTTCAGCTTCTTTGGGGAATATTTGCCCATTCTTATGTCCAGGAACATGAAAAGATATTGGCTTCCGTTTCTTATGTAAAACAATCTCATCATATAAAGGTGTTTTTTGTTGTTTCATAGTCACCACCAAAAATCATTAGTAGTTTAATCTCATTTGTAAGAAAAAACTTTCTCAGGTTTCCTACAATTTCTACTAGTCTCACTTATTTTAACAAAACAATCAGTAAGATAATATGTATTATCAGTAAAAAAATAAGTGCTCATTATGAGCACTTCCTTAGATATGATTATTCATGTTGTTCTAACTTTAAAGCAAATGGAACACTATGAAAAGATTTCTGGCTTTGTCACTTTTCTTAGTCTTTGTAAATAATACTTATATTTAGGATTGTCTGTTTCGGTATTGATTAAATCATTTTCACATTCCGTGCAAATAAATGAAGTATACAGATGTATTCCCCGTAATTTCTTTTCTTCACAAACCACGCAAATTTCTTCATGATGCTTTTGTAAACTCATTAATCCCACCCCCATACCCCTATTCTTCCCTCAGCAACAAATTTGTATACAATCTTCTGAATAATCTCTCCCGGAAATCGCCTAATTCTATTGTATGTTTTTACTGTTAATTGGGTGTATGTCTATAGAGAGGTTTTTTCTTTCAGATAAAAAAGAAGATGGAATGGCGAGTACACAGGAGCTTAGTCCTAAAGTGAAACTTCCAGCAGTGATGGTTTTACTGATTGTTAATCTGCGATAAAAACAAGAAAGGCGCAAGCTCCTTGGTAGTAAAATTGGCTTTTGGATTTTACCTCAGCTCACGACCAGCAGAAGTAAAATTAGCGGAGTTTTTCCGGTTATTTGCAAAATAGTGCTCATTTCGGGGGGAATAAACGGAGTTT
>CALCRD010000410.1 GCA_937894355.1 uncultured Bacillus sp. | reverse complement strand
GTATTTACTGTAAGCTGAATTTGATTTGTTCGTTCCATTTCTTCTAGTTCATTCCTAAGTTGTTGCTGGAAGATAACTTCTTCTAAGAAATCACCTTTATATTGCTGACTAGGTTCTAATAAAATACATGTTTCAAAATTCATTCCGTTATCGTGAGGAATATAGATTTTTTCAATATGTCGAGGATCATAAACGATTTCTAAACTTCTATTTTTCAATTTCAAATACCATTGCTCTTCAATCGCTTGGCGAGAACCATACAGAAGATTTTTAAACTTGATTCCTGCTCTTGAAATCTTCGCTTTTCCACGCGGGAGCACGTTCAAACGAAGTATATTTCTATCAACTATTCGGAGTCTTCCTTTACGATTTTGGATTCCCCAGTTCCATAGGTTAGTAGGTGTCGGCACCAATCCATCGGCCACCATTTCCTTTTCCACCGGATACTTATCGATGATTTTATGATTATGATGAAGTGCCATCGTAATAATGAGTGACGTAAACTCTTTTAGATTTAACGTAGCATTCAAGCGATAATCTTGATCGCCTCGCTCTCGATATTCCTTTTGAATAGCCCCAGGTGCTTTTTGCTTCACCTTACCGTTAAATGTACGAAACTTCCTCTCAACAATCCCTTTTAAATCGCCTCGATAAGCTGTCGTGTTCTCTATTTTGATATTAAGATTATTGATTAGATTCTCCACCGAATAACCTTCAAATTCCCCTCGATCAGCAATTATGATTTCAGGCAGATGATATGTTGGCCACTGTTCTGGTGTAATATCTATGCCGTACTGCTTACAAAATTCTAGTTTATCAACAACCATATTGTCTAAAGCCATCATTGCACCAATCCATGACGGACCTTCTAAACCAACGTAAATGCCTGTAATAATACGTGAGTACACGTCTAGTACAGCGTAGATAACTGGTCTACCAATTACTTTATTTACATCAAGTGAACTAACTAAGTAGATGTCTGCAATGGTAGCGTCAATTTGAAATCTAGTTCCGGGACCATTCGTTTCCGATTTAGAATCACTCATAATTGGTCGATACTTCAGCTCATACTCTTTTGTACTTTTACGGAATTGAATATCCTTTTTAGGATCTTCGAATTTCTTAAACCAGTAATAAAACTGATTGTAAGAAGGAGTTCGGCTGGTATCCCAAATTCGATATTTCATTTCTCCATTTTCTTTATACCTGTCAGCATAAAAGTCGCGTAGTACAAAGTTATAGACATCCTTCAATGAATAATTATTTGAGGTACGATAGTACTTATTAATCGCATGTTCAAATTGAACCTTTACTTCATCCGTAATATTAATGCCCAAGTGATATTCGTTACTTATATTTACTTTTCGTGGTCTACCAACTTTTGATTTAGTTAAAGTTTTTGCTTTACCTTTTCCTCCCGAATTCGAATAATCAGGGAGCATTGCATTTTTCGTCATTCCACGTTGCCAATATCGACTGAGTAGCCTTTTTATTTTTGTAGAGCTTGTTCCACTCTCACCTGCAATTTCCTTTATTTTCTTTTCCCGACCTTGTTTTTGAAGCAATATTTCGATATGTTCTAAGCAATAATGTTGAATAATCGACCAGCCCTCATCCCTTTTCTGAATTTGTAGGTTGGTTAATTCACTCTCTGCTATTACTTTTGCGAAAGGATCACTAATTACAAGTAATTCACCCTGTTGAATATCTGTTATTAGATTAGAATATAATTCCTTTTTAGGCATTGAACTAATAGCATCAATATCAACAATAAACACATGTGGCTCTTCCGTTTCGATCACACGAATTCGTTTACAATCCACTACATATTGAAACACTTGATTAATATAAATCATCCGTATTTCACCTTCTTCAAGTTGCTTTCATCAATATACTTAATTTCAATTGGTTGCTCTAAATCAAGTAGCTTTTGCATATCAGTTACAATAATTTTTCTAGTAAGTAGATGAAAAAAAAGCGTAACACCACTACCAAACGGCAGGTGCATATCTGTATCAAACTCATTTGTAATTGCTCGTATACTAGATGAACTACCTAGTAATCGATTTAGTAACGACATAGCTAAATCTTCAATATGCTGAGCACCCATTTCTTGGAACACATCATAACTACGAATATCGTAATAATCGTAAATATAACTGATGTTTCTTGCCAGTGTTTTATCGATTTCTTCTTCCGTTACAATGCCCCAATCAATACCTTTACGCTCCCAATACTCACGCTCAATCTCGAATTTCTCTAATACTCGTTCATCTAATAGCTTATCTTTCATTTTGATTGTACGAGCGACTTCAAATACGCCTTGTCCTCTATCAACTGTTAATAAGAAGTCCGTTGTCATAACAATAGGCTCACCCGTTTTTGGGTCAGTCGGATGTTTAATACCTAGCTCTTCTGCAATTAAAATCGTTTCTTCTTGAGGTAATAATGGAAACTGCTCTCTAACATCTGTTATGGCATCAGAAAATTCAGTTAAGTAAAAGTAGTTTCGTTCCAAGTCTGATAAAAATTCATGTTGTCTGCTCGTTTTAATACCTTTTAATCTCGTTGACCGACCTAATGAGGAAACGTCTTGAATCTTTAACCATGGCTGATAGTCTGCACCTATTCCTTTACCCCGACCTTCCTTGATCCATTTTTCCACTGTAGATGTTCTTTTTCTTTTGGACATAAAAACACCCCTTTAGACAATAATATCCAAAGGGGTAAAACGGTGCAACTTTTTTACAAACGGTATAACTTTATTATAAACATCGCGACTTTATTTCAAATCTACAACACACGTTCGATTACTTTAATTGTAATCGATAACGTGTGCTTTTTAAACAACTTTATTGTAAATTAAACGACTTTATTTGTAATTAAACAACTTTATTGTCACTCAACAACTTAATTTTCCAAACATCGCGACTTTATTCAACTGTTACGCTCTTAGCTAAGTTTCTTGGCTTATCGACGTCACAATCACGGTGTAAGGCCGCATAATAGGCAAGTAATTGCAATGGTACTACAGAGATAAGAGGTGTTAATAAATCATTTACGGTAGGGATGACGAAACGATCTCCGTCCGCTTCAAGTCCCCTCATGGAAATGATACATGTATTTGCACCGCGAGCAGCGACCTCTTTGACGTTACCGCGGATGTTTAAGCTTACTAAATCTTGAGTTACTAAAGCTATCACCGGTGTGCCTTCTTCAATAAGGGCAATTGTACCGTGTTTTAATTCTCCACCAGCAAATCCCTCTGCTTGGATGTAAGAAATTTCTTTAAGCTTTAATGAACCTTCAAGGCACACATAGTAGTCTACCCCTCGACCAATAAAGAAAGCGTTACGTGTTGTAGTCATATACTCCCAAGCCATTGCTTCGAACACTTCTTTAGAATCGACTAAACCTTCCATAGCATTGGCAATAATACCAAGCTCATTGACTAAGTCAAAGCCAAACTCGAAACCACGTTGGCTACCAACTACTTCAGAAAGAATAGCTAATACAGCAATTTGTGCAGTATAAGCTTTAGTTGATGCAACAGCAATCTCAGGGCCAGCATGAAGCAATAATGTATAATCCGCTTCCCTTGAAAGTGTAGAACCTTGAACATTGGTAATAGTCAATGCTTTATATCCTAGTTCTTTAATTTGAACTAGAACGGCACGGCTATCTGCTGTTTCACCACTTTGGGAAATGAAAATAAACAACGGCTTCTCAGAAAGCATTGGGATGTTATAGCCGAATTCACTAGCAATATGAACCTCTACAGGAATCTTTGCCATTTTTTCAATTAATTGTTTTCCAACTAAACCAGCATTATAAGATGTTCCTGCAGCAATAACATAGATTCTATCTGCTTCAGTCACCGCATCAACAATTTCCTGATCAATCGTTAATTTACCTTGATCATTTAGATAGGTTTGAACGATTTTACGCATCACAGCTGGTTGTTCGTCAATTTCCTTGAGCATATAGTGTGGGTAAGTTCCCTTTTCAATATCACTAGCATCAAGCTCTGCAGTATATGGGGCACGGCTCATAACATCACCGTCAAGATTTTGAATCGTTACTTCATCCTTGGTAACAATAACAACTTCTTTATCCATTAATTCTACATACTGATTGGTCACTTGAAGCATAGCCATTGCATCACTAGCAACAACATTGAAATCTTCACCTAATCCAACTAATAATGGACTTTTATTTTTAGCAACAAAAATAGTATGATCATTTTGATTGTCTAATAGGGCAAGTGCATAAGAACCCTTTAAAAGTGTTAGCGTTTTGCGGAACGCTTCTTCAACAGATAGATTTTCGTTAACAAATTTTTCAATAAGCTGAACGATAACTTCTGTATCGGTGTCACTTTGTAAAGAAACATCGCTTAAGTACTCACGCTTTAGAAGATCATAGTTCTCAATAACCCCATTATGAACTAGAGTAAAACGGCTAGTGTTACTTTGATGAGGGTGAGCATTCACTCTGCTAGGCGCTCCATGAGTAGCCCAACGCGTATGACCAATTCCTGCGGTAGTTTGCACCCCAGTGTCAACAACACCACGTAGGTCAGCAATACGACCTTTTTCCTTGAACACGTGAATTCCGTTACCATTCACAACCGCAATACCTGCTGAGTCATATCCTCGATATTCTAGCTTTTCTAGTCCCTTTAAAAGGATTTCTTTTGAATCTTGATTACCGATATATCCGACAATTCCACACATTTATAATATTTCCTCCCTGTATAAACAAGGGGGCAAGTTGCTTTAGGGGCGAAACTCGCCCCCTTATCTCTGTATTTATTTTATTAGGTAGGGATTATCCCTAACCTTCTTGCGCATTTCCCTTCTATTTGTCCATAAGGTTACCCCGATGTTTTGTTAGAAGGAATTTTCGGTTGTGCGTCATCAACCGGGAGGCATCCGCCGAAAAATCGATAAACCTCCTCCTCGTCAACTAATCGGCTCTGATTAGTTCAGGCGCTTTATATTTAATTTTACTGCCCTCCTTTTCTAATATTAAAATGCAAAAAATCATGATAATCATATTACAGTTTCCTATTTAAGTCAATTGCCATAGGAAAAGTGCATTAATTCATTATCTTTTAAAAAAGGGAATAATGGGCTTATATTCACGAACCATTTATCCCTTTAATAAAAAATATGCATAAGAGTCACAAAAGGTTCCTCTTATGCATATCCAATTTATTCTTCGGTTAAACCCATCTCGGCTTTTACCACCTCGGCAATTCGGTCTACATAACCTTGGCAGCTTTCCTCTGTTGGAGCCTCAACCATAACCCGTACAAGCGGTTCTGTTCCTGAAGGACGCACAAGTACCCGTCCATTCCCGTTCATTTCAGCTTCCACTTGATCAATCACTTGTTTTACTTTTTCATTATCAGTTACATGATATTTATCGGAAACACGAATGTTTACTAATACTTGCGGGAATTTTTTCATTTCAGCCGCAAGCTCTGACAAAGGCTTTTTCGTCACCTTCATAATGTTCACTAGTTGAAGTCCAGTTAATAATCCATCACCTGTCGTATTATAATCAAGGAAAATGATATGGCCAGATTGCTCGCCACCAAGATTATAGCCATTCTTCTTCATTTCCTCAACAACATAACGATCTCCTACTGCGGTTTGTACGCTTTGGATATTATGCGCTGCAAGACCTTGATAGAAGCCTAGATTACTCATAACTGTTGAAACAACTGTGCCTTGCTTTAAACGGCCCTGCTCTTTTAAGTACTTTCCGCAAATATACATAATTTGGTCACCATCGACAATGGTTCCATTTTCATCAATCGCAATCAAACGATCTCCATCACCATCAAATGCTAAACCGATGTCAGCACCTTTTTCTTTTAAAAAGGCTGAAAGTGCCTCAGGATGAGTTGAGCCAACGCCTTCATTAATATTTAAGCCGTTTGGCGACGCTCCCATTGTGGAAATATCGGCATCCAAATCAGCAAACAGATAAGTTGCTAATGATGATGTTGCTCCATGAGCACAATCAAGTGCTACACAAATGCCAGAAAAATCTTCGTCAACCGTTTGTTTTAAGTACTGAAGATATTTTTGTCCGCCTTCGAAATAATCATTTACTTGCCCAAGCATTGCCCCAGTCGGTCTTGGCAATTGATCTTCTTCCAAATCCAACATGTTCTCAATTTCAGCCTCTTGTTCATCTGAAAGTTTAAACCCGTCTGGACCGAAGAATTTTATTCCATTATCTGCTACCGGGTTATGCGAAGCAGAGATCATAACACCAGCTTGCGCTCCTAATGCTTTCGTTAAATAAGAAACACCTGGGGTGGAGATAACACCTAATCGCATTACTTCAGCACCAATCGATAACAAACCAGCAACAAGGGCTCCTTCAAGCATATGACCTGATATTCTTGTGTCTCTTCCAATTAATACCTTTGGTCGGTCTTTATCCTTTGTTAAAACATATCCTCCGAATCGGCCTAGTTTAAATGCTAATTCCGGTGTCAATTCGCTATTTGCTACCCCGCGAACACCATCGGTACCGAAATATTTTCCCATTATAAAAATCGCTCCTTCATCATTTTGCTAATGTTATTCGTCTTTTTTAATAATTGAGATTCGCGCTGTTGTCTTTTCTAACTTCCAACTGACCTTGTTTGGTCCACTGGTCAAGATAGGAATATCATGATCGCCTTCTGTTAAATTGGCAACATTGATAAAAATCTTAAAGTCTGCTACAGTCAAAGGCTTTATCGCTTCACTTGCACCTGTGATTGTAAGTGATGTTTTCCCATCACTCGGATCTCTAAAAATCAATTCAAACTGGGTATTTAGCCCCTCTATTTTAATAGGAATGCTTGAAATCTCTTTATGTTCTTCTTTTGTTACTTTAATTGTTGCCTTTACAACTTCAGGAGTAACTTTGGTTATTCCGTCTGGAACAATTATTGGTATATTAATTGTTGTATTCTCTGTTATCTTGCTAACGTCAACTTCAGCACGAACACTCTCTATCGATTTAATCGTTTCTTCTTTACCAATTATCTTCGCTTCTTTTTTATCAAGGGTTATCTCATCAATAATAATGCCACTTTGCGGATTCCCTTTCTGGATAATATTAATTGGAACTGTTTTACTAGAATTTTTTATTGGTATGGTAACGGCAACAGTCTCTGGTTCCACTTTTACATTTAGTTTGTTCAAGTTCTGATCGAGAACCAAAATAGTCGCTTGCTTGGTAATTGTCTCTTGAATCGGGCCAGTTAAATCAACCGTTGCCTTTACATAACTAATTTTCTCGATATCGCCCTTTGCGCCGGTAATTTTCACCTTATTTGGTTCAATAATAGGCTGCTCGGCAATATACCCTTCCTCTAGCAAATCACTATTATACTCTGCTTCTACTTTAAATTCCTGGACAACTTTTTCCTGCACCAATACATTTGCTGAGGAAGGAGAAATCTTAACGTCGAGTTTATCAGAAAGATCTCTAATTTTTATCTTAACCTTCTGTTTACCAATTTTTGCATCAGATAAATCTACATACACTTCAAAATCCTTCAACGATTTTGTAGATTGAACAATACTTTTTGGTCCTTTAATTGTAACATCTACTGTTTCAGGTACACCGGAAACAACTAAATTTTCTGTATCGAAATGTCTATTAACTGGTACATCTTCGATCGTTTCCGAATTTTGACTAGATGGAACATTCTCATCGCTGGCTCTATCTTTTTTACCATCCGAAACTGATGAAAATAGCAAGAAGGCTAGAAGGAACGCGACACCCTTCATAAACCACGGATTATCCATTAACTTATCCATTTCTTTTTCCCCTCCAATTCCAAAGAGCGGGAGAAGTTTGTTTTAGACTTGTTTTCGTGATTAGTTCATTCTCTAATATCTCTTTAAATGTATCCAAGGATAAACCACGATGTAATTCTCCGTTTTTAGTTAACGAAATATTCCCCGTCTCTTCCGATACGACGATTGTAATACTATCGGTTACTTCACTTATTCCTAGTGCAGCTCGATGTCTAGTACCCAATTCCTTTGAAATAAATGGACTTTCAGATAATGGCAAATAACATGCAGCAGCGGCCACTACGTTTTTGGAAATAATAACGGCTCCATCGTGTAGTGGTGTATTCGGAATAAAGATATTAATAAGTAACTCTGATGAGACTCTTGCATTTAATGGAATCCCTGTTTCGATATAATCATTCATCCCTGTCTCTTTTTCAATCGAGATTAGGGCACCAATTCGCCGTTTCGCCATATAATTGGTGGCTTTTACGAGTGATTCAATAAATACCCCCTGATCATCATCCTCCTGGGTACCGCTCCTAGCAAAGAATTTTCCCCTTCCTAGTTGTTCAAGAGCTCTACGAAGTTCAGGTTGAAAGATAATTATAATAGCAAGGAAACCCCAATTGAGGGCTTGTTCCATTAACCAGCTCAACGTGTTAAATCCTAAGTTGTCACTGATGAATTTAACCAGCAATATCACAAAAATACCCTTTAACAATTGGACCGCTTTTGTCCCTCTGACTATATTAATTATCTTGTATATAACGAACCATACAAGGAGAATGTCGACGATATCAGCCAGGGAACCCCATATATTAAAATTTATCGGCATTGTATTTCCCCCAACAGTTTAGTGAAAAGCCCGATTACTAGTAAGACTGACTCACTTAAAGTCCTTCTAAGGGCTATTTGCTACAAATGAAAGTTAATTTAAACCTTGTCATCAACGAAAATCCAAGAAGCTAGTGGCAAATAATGTTTATATCCATATGTAACTTTTTTATTATATCATATCTTGCCATTTTACTATGAATCATAATGTAAATACAGGCATACATTTGTACAAAATTGGAAATCGATAGTCTATATGAAGGTCCTTTGAGCAAAACAACGCTCCATAGTGGGGCTTATTTAAAAAAATAGTCACTCAAAGATGAGTGACATAGCTAATTTCCTTCACTATTAAATACAGAAAAAACCTTTTTAGATGTATTTTTCATCTGATACCATAACCAATCAAATACTTTATTGACTTCTTCAATCTCACCAGTAACATGACCTGCAGAAGCGACAAATTGATTGCCATTAATTACAGTCACATCTCCTTGAACTTCTCCCTCAACCCTTAATTCACCATTCCTGACCACGATGTCCCCTTTTACCACTTTTCCCTTAGGTACGGTCACAACATGATCTTTGACCACTAAATTAACATCTTTGGAAACGGAAAAATCATGATCTTTTTGCCAGGATGAAACTAACCCTCCCGACATTAACATGAGAAATAAAGATGCAGCAAACAATAACGGATGCTGTTGGAACCAACGTTGAAAATTATATTTTTTAGCGTTTTTCGGTAGATTATTCATAACATTTGCTGTGAAATTTTCTGATGCTTTTATATGGGAGCTACTTTGGACTAAGGTAATCACTTTCTTTAGCTGTTCAAAATGGGCTTTACAATCACTACAAGAATCTAAATGTTCATATAATAGCCTTTCATCGGTGGGTGAGAGATCTCCGTCTAATAACTCGTGCATATAATCGATTACTTCTTCTGGACATTTTAAGGATATCACTTATATCACCCTCTCATTAAACATAGCGTAATTGATGTCTTAAAGCTTCACGCCCACGGTGGACTCGTGTTTTTACTGTTCCTAGCGGAAGATCCAAAATTTCACTGATTTCGTTTAACGAAAGCTCTTCAATGTATTTTAATATGATTACAGCCCGGTACTTCTCAGGTAATTTGGAAATTTCTTGTTGAATTTGCGCTTGAGTCTCCATGTTTTCAAGCTCTTCTTCTGGTAATTTGGTATCTGCAGGTATATGTGAATACATCGTCAAACCTTCAGTACCTGAAACTTCGGCGTCTAAAAAATAATCAGGTTTTCTTTTTCGCAACCGGTCAATGCAAAGGTTTGTGGCAATACGGAATAACCACGTTGAAAATTTTAATTTTTGATTAAAACTACTTATATTTATATAAGCACGAATAAACGCCTCTTGGGCAGCATCTTCTGATTCATGTAGATTACCTAACATCCGGAAGCAAAGTTGAAAAACCTTGTGCTTATAAATATCTACAATCTCTTCAAAAGCGTTTTGATCACCTTTTAACACTTGCTTAATTCTTTTCTTTACAATTTCATCCATCTATTTACCTCCGCTCTATGCGGCTATTCGATTTACGTATCGATAGCGGGAAAGGTTTCATTTTTTTCAAAAAAATTTTTTCACTCTATTAATATTAGCAAAACTTTAATCATAAGTTTAGCGTTTTTTCCTAATTTTAACAGAGATTTCGACTTTTTTCTTCGCTAGGGTATTGATTTTGTCCATCCTATGATTTTGAGTGATTGTTTTATTTTAAAAGTGTCAAAGTTTGTTAATGAAAAAAGGCTACCGTAAGCATACGGTAACCATTGAATATAAAATAAAACTATCCTTTTTATAGAAGTTTTTCGCCAAATAATGAACCCATTAGGGCTACGGCTACCGTTGCCGTTTTATTCTTTTCATCAAGGATTGGATTCACCTCAACAAATTCCGCAGAAGTAATAATATCTGCTTCAGATAGCATCTCCATCGCCAAATTACTTTCTCGATAACTAATTCCACCAATAACCGGTGTTCCAACACCAGGTGCATCATTCGGATCTAAGCCATCTAAATCTAACGATAAATGAACACCATCCGTTCTATTTTTTAAATAAGATATTGTCTCCTCCATTACGGCAGTCATTCCCAGACGATCTATTTCATGCATTGTAAAAACTTTAATACCTTTTTGACGAATTAACTTTTTTTCTCCCTCATCTAAAGCCCTAGCACCAATGATTACAACATTCTCTGGTTTAACTTTTGGAAAGTAACCGCCCACATTAGTTAGCATTGGATGCCCAATTCCGATACTTACAGCTAGAGGCATCCCGTGAATATTTCCTGATGGTGAAGTCTCAGCAGTGTTTAAATCACCATGAGCATCATACCAAATGACCCCTAAATTCTTATAATGTTTACCGACTCCGGCAAGGGTTCCAATCGCAATACTATGATCTCCTCCAATAACAAGAGGGAAAGCACCCGAAGTTACAACTTCATCTACCTTTTCTGCAAGCGAAGTACTTTTCTCCGCCACTAATTCCAAATTGCGTAAATTGGTGTCCTTTCGCACAACAACTTCCGGTCTGCCTATCGGAATATCTCCTAAATCATCAATATCAAGGTTTAATTGTTTTAGTTTCTCAATCATCCCGGCATACCGCATCGCACTCGGACCCATGTCCACCCCTCGACGCCGTTGCCCCAAATCCATCGGCATTCCGATAATCTTAATTTTTTTCATTTTTCTGACCTCCCTTGCCCACTTCATTTTATTGTACCCGTTATTTATAGGATGACTCAACCCAACATACTAGTGTATATATATGCGCAAATTATTTAACAGCAAACGCCCCATCAAATTTTTTTGAAATGGGATTTTCACAAAAAAAACCTTAACCCAGATGGATTAAGGAATAGGTACGATATTCATTTGTTTGTTCAAATACCAGCATGTGGATAGTGAACAACTATTATGAGCCATGAAGGATTCGAACCTTCGACCCTCTGATTAAAAGTCAGATGCTCTACCAACTGAGCTAATGGCTCTAATTATTTTTTTGCAAAAAAAAAGAATGGCTGGGCTAGCAGGGATCGAACCTACGAATGACGGAATCAAAATCCGTTGCCTTACCGCTTGGCTATAGCCCATTAATTAAACTGTAAGAATACTAATTTGACTATCTTCAAAATAAAAAGGACATTAGGTATCTTGTCCAATTACTTGCAAAAATATTCAAATGGTGGAGGGGGACGGGTTCGAACCGCCGAACCCCAAGGGAGCGGATTTACAGTCCGCCGCGTTTAGCCACTTCGCTACCCCTCCAAAAAGAATGGTGCCGGCGAGAGGACTTGAACCCCCAACCTACTGATTACAAGTCAGTTGC
>CALCRD010000409.1 GCA_937894355.1 uncultured Bacillus sp. | reverse complement strand
CTTAAAAATGCCTTTGAAGCCATGCCAACAGGCGGTTCCTTAACTATTACTGTTGAACAAGAAAAGAATTTCATCAACCTATACTTTATTGATACGGGTTTAGGGATTCCTGAAGATGCTTTAAAAAAACTGGGAGAACCATTCTTTACTTTAAAGGAAAAAGGTAATGGTCTTGGCCTGATGATGTGCAAAAAAATTATTCAAGACCATAATGGCATGATGAATGTTACGAGTAAAATAAATGAGGGAACTTCATTTAAAATAACCTTTCCCGCTAGTTGCGGTAATGAATGAAGTAATGATAGCTTTCAAAATCAAATTAGATATGATTTGCTAAAAAACAGGGAAATCCCCTGTTTTTTTTCGTTAACACTATGTTGATGAATTTTCCCCATTCTCCTTTTGCTGCCTTTTGCCGATAAATGGAAGCGGTTTACTATTTATCCTAAACCAAATCAAAATTGGCCCCAGAAAATTGAAAGCAAAAACCACAACAACAATCGTCCAAATAAACCAATAAGCATTTAATAGGTGTTCGTAAATCCACCAGTGATAAAAATTCATAATGGTCCTCTATTCTCATTTTCCAACATTTTGCCCTCTGCTTTTTTTTTCATACATTTAGCTACTTTAGGTAATGATAATTATGGAAACTTAGTTAATTATCTACTTTTAGGAGTTTACATATGAATGATACTATAAAGCAAAAACTCGAAACCAAAATTGACTTATGTCTTGATAAAAATATTTCTGTTCTTAGAGAGATTCTTGAAACTAGTGAAGACCTTGCCCAACGAGATTTCATGTTTCATAAACAAAAAAAAATAAAAGCAGCTTGTTTTTATACAGATGGTCTAGCCAATACGGAAGCTGTAGAAAAGTTGCTAAAAAATTTATTTTTTGAAATAGATCAATTACATCCGCAACTGGATGAAGCCAACAACCCACACAAATTTATCGAAATTTTAAAAAATACGGTAATGGAAACCGTTTCTCTCAAAGTGGTTTCAAAAATTTCAGACGGAATAAATGCCATTTTAGCAGGCGATACCTTTCTCCTTATTGATCATTCCGATAAGTCTTTTGTAGCATCTACAAGAGGTTGGGACACCCGTTCAGTTGACGAACCACAAACAGAACAGGTTGTACGCGGTCCGCGAGATGGTTTTACTGAAAATATCCGATCAAACACAGCATTAGTTCGCAGAAGAATTCGTGACCCCTTATTACGCATTGAAGCACTGCAAATAGGAACTAAATCAAAAACTGATGTAAATATTGTTTATATAAAAGGGACGGTCAAAGATGGTCTCGTCGAAGAAGTCATGTCTCGTTTAAAAAAGATCCAAATCGATGCGATATTGGAAAGTGGCTATATTCAAGAACTAATTACTGATGCCCCATTTTCACCTTTTAACACGATGCAAAGCACGGAGCGCCCGGATAAAGTTGCCTCAGCCATTCTTGAAGGCAGGGTTGCAATCTTCACTGATAATACCCCCTTTGTGCTCATAATCCCTACCTACTTCTGGCAATTGCTACAAGCAAGTGATGATTATTATACAACTTTTTGGGCTGGGTCATTTTTTCGGATGATTCGCTACTTAGCTTTTGTAATTAGTTTGTTACTCCCTTCCATTTTTGTGATGCTGGTTAGCTTCCATCAAGAAATGATTCCGACTCCGTTTGCACTGACTATTGCTTCAGGACGGGACGTAGTTCCCTTTCCAGTTTTAATTGAAGCCCTGGTTATGGAGATTTCCTTTGAACTAATGCGTGAAGCTGGATTACGGATGCCCAAACCAATTGGTCAAGCAGTAAGCATCGTCGGATCGCTTGTCATTGGCCAGGCGGCTGTCCAAGCAGGGATCGTTTCACCTGCCATGGTTATCGTTGTCGCAGTGACTGGAGTTGCTTCATTTGCCATTCCTAATATGTCTGCGTCATTTTCAATCCGTTTAATTCGTTTTCCCCTGTTAATTGCATCAGGAACTTTAGGCTTATTAGGATTTGCGGTTGTTTTTGCGCTTTTGGCCCTTCACGCAATGTCGCTCCGGTCGTTTGGAGAATCTTATTTGGCACCCGCGACTCCCTTTAAGCCCTCAGATCAAAAAGACTCACTCATTCGCATGCCTTGGTGGACTATGAAAAATCTCCCTTCATTAGCAAATGGGCCTGATCATGAACGAATTGGGGAAAATCAAGTACCACAGCCTCCTGATTCAGGAGCTCCCGTTAAACAATCAAACCATAAAAAAGACAAAAACCAGCAGAAAAGTAAGAGGAGGAGCGGAAATTTTTTTAAAAACTCTAGGAGGAAGAAGGATGAAAATTAAGCATTGGTTTCTGCTAATGTGCCTTGTTCTTACTTTTTTTATATCGGGATGTGTTGGGAAAAGAGAAATTAATGAATTAGCTTTAGTCATGGCCGTTGGACTTGATAAAGGTGGAGATGGGAAAACAGTTGTTTCTGTGCAAATTGCCAGACCAGCGGATGCAAGGGGACAAACAGGCGCTCCGTCTGGAAATACGGGAGACCCCATCTGGTCTGCTAAAGCCGAGGGAGAAACCATTTTTGCAGCCATTCGAAACTTATCAACTTTTTCTACAAGACGGGTATTTTGGGCCCACAATTTTATTATTATCATAAATGAAGAGCTAGCCAAAGATGGCATTAGCGATATTATTGATTTCTTTACAAGAAACCCCGAACTAAGAATGAGAACTTGGGTTGTTGTTACACCAAATAAAGCTAGTAATATTTTATCAACGATGACTGGTTTAGAGGTTATTTCTGGTGAGGCCCTGGATAAATTATTTCGTTACAGCAATATTTCTGCCCAAGCACCACGCACACAGATGCTTGATTTACAATCAGCCTATTTAAGTGAGAGTTCGGATCCCGTATTAGCTAGAGTCAAACTGATTGACCGCGGTATTTCTAACAAAAAACCAGGCCAAGCAGGGAGTGTCAAACAGGTTGAATTAGCAGGAACAGGAGTATTTAAAGGTGATAAACTCGTGGGGATCATCGGCCGGAAAGAAACTCGCAGTCTCCTACCCTTTATTGAAAAAGTACAGTCAGAGATAATAGCAATCGCTTGTCCCAAGCAACCTAAAAAGAGAATAAGCGTCGAACTTAAATCTTATAACTTTAAGGTTACACCAGCTTATAAAAACAGTAAACCGAGCTTTCATGTTACATTCGATGGAAAATATATGTTAGTCGAGGCAGGCTGTCCAATTTCATTAAAAAATAAGCCCCAAATTGCGGAAGTGGAACAAAAGATCGCCAAAGAATTAAAAGCGGAAATTGACTATGTTGTTGCTAAAGCCCAGAAGGACTTCAAAGCTGATATTTTAGAATTTGGTAAAGTGTTTCAAAATAAATATCCCAGTGAATGGAAAGTTATTCGTAACCGCTGGAATGAAGAATTTCAAACCGCCACAGTTAAGACTGACGTTAAGATCACAATCGATGATTCGGCATTGCTTTTTAAATCTACTAAAAAGGGTAAATGAGGGACAAATAAATGAAGGTGCAAATATCAAACGGAATGTTCATGGGGCTCATTATCAATATGATTTATGCAAAAGCAATCGGTTTAACTCAAGGATCAATTTCCCGCGAGGTGGGAAGTGATATGTGGATTTCGACGTTTTTCGCTGTTCTTCAGGGTGTTCTAATCATGGTTATTACCATTTTGGTTATAAAAAGAATGCCGGATAGAGATATGATTCAACAAAGCGAGGCCATGCTCGGGAAAATTTTCAGCAAATTTATTGGGCTGATTGTCTTTGTGTTTTTTTTATTAGCTTATAGTATTGCAATGATTACTTTTGTTTATCACCTAAAAGATTTTTTTCTTCCTGAGGCACCGACCATCCTGTTTATTATTGCCGCGGGGGTTGTTGGCTCTTTCGGAATTTCTTACGGGTTAGAAGTAATGGCTAGAATGGCACTTCTAGGAATTTTTTCAATTCTTTTCTTAAATATTTTAATTTTGCTTGGGTCGCTTGCAAACTTTGATATTCGTGAGCTCCTCCCTACCTTTCAAGCAGGGCTTCCTAAAATCCTTTGGGCCAGTCGGCACCATAATGGTGATTGGGCCTTGGCGACAATGATGACCGCTATCATCCTCCCACATGTAAAAGAACAAAAAAAGTGGACCAGTGCCGGGATTTCCGGGAGTGTCTATAGTGGGATGTTTGTCATTATGTGGCCGATTCTTGAGACTGGAGTCCTTACGGCTGAGGTCGCAGGGCAATACATCGTTTCCTGTATGCAAATGGCGAGAAGTGCTAATATTGGCTTATTCTTGCACCGATATGAAATGATCATGGTTGCTTTTTATGCTTTATCAAGCCTTACACAAGTCATGATGACTTCTTTTTGCGCCTCAATTGCGATGCAAAGAATGGTTGGCGGGAAAGACTATCGAAAAATGATTTTCCCTGTTTCACTCGTTTTAAGTGGGTTTGCTTATTATATTGTGAGTGACCATATGCGTGCTTTGAATTTTTTAGAGATAAATTGGCTCACACTTGCTTTACCAATTGGAATTTTACTTCCAATAACAATTTGGTTGCTTGGCTTTATTTTTAAAAAGAAACTAAAAGGGCAAGCAGAGAACCTTTCTTAATCCTAAGTAAGGTCAGTCTTTCACTTTAATGAATTGATTTTGTGAGAGACTGACCATTATACTGGGAATGGTCTTTTTTCGATTGTTATTGATTTTCTGTTAAAAATTAGTCGACTCAGCTGAAGATTTACTTTCATTTAATTGGTCTTTAGCCTCCAGCCTATTTTGAAAATACATCCAAACAACAATAATCAAGCTAGCCAACGCTATTTCTGATAATGCCATAAAACCAATTGCGTAATGACCGGTAAGTTTGTGTAATGCTGTTAAAATAATCGGTGGGAAAAAACCTCCTAATCCACCCATTGCCGACACAATCCCATTTACAACCCCCGCTTGCTGTTGAAAATACATTGGAACAAGTTTAAAAATCACACCATTTCCAATACCTGAACAAAAAGCAATGGTTAAACAACCAACTGTATACCACGAAATCGATGGAGCAAATGACAAAAGAATGGCCGAAAGAGTAAACCCTAAAAAAACCACCATTAATAAAATAAGTGAGTGATACATGTCTGCAAGCCAACCACCAATTGGTCTCATGACTGTAGCTACCAAGATGAAGCCCGCTGTTCTTAATCCAGCATCTACTTTTTCAATTTCAAAATTAACGACTAGAAAATTTGGCAGGTAAATTGTAAAAGCTACAAAGGAACCAAATGTAACAAAATAAAATAGACAAAGTAGCCATAACTTCTCATTTCTGTAGACAACCTTTATTTGTTCAAGCAATGGTGTTTTATTTTTTGTTTCTTTTCGATCACCAAAAAAAGCATTTATTAAAATAATTATTCCTAATAGAACTAGATATAGCTGAATAGTCGCCGTCCAGCCAATTTTCATAGCAATAATAGGTGCTCCGAAAGTTGAAATTGCCGTTCCAATATTTCCTGCGCCATAAATGCCATTAACAAGCCCTTGGCGTTCTTTTGGATAATACTTTGGTAATGATGTGACACCTACCGAAAATACGGCTCCACTTATTCCAAGAAATAAGCCGCCGATAAGGAGATCGACATAAGTAGTAGCCATACTTAAATAATAAACCGGGAACAGCAGCACGATAAAGCTGACTAAAAAAATCATCCTAGCCCCAAAAAGGTTAGCGTAATACCCCAGGGGAATCCTTAATATTGAACCCAACACAACAGGAAGGGCCGTAACAATCGCTATCTTGTCAGCTGGTATGGCGATATCTTCCTTAATAAATGGAAGCAAGGAAGAAATGATGACCCATAACATAAACCCGGAGACTAAATTAAGCGTTTGTAACGGTAGCTGTACTTTTTTTATCATGGAACACTTTGCCCCTCTCTAATTACATAATAAAGACCCGCAGTTTGATCATAGGCCTCCCATTCTTCTTTGCTATTTACTACAGTTGTAGTTAATGGAATGGCAAAAAACGATACATGGTTAAAATATATTCTCACGTGGGTTCCATCCGGGCATATTTTTATATCATTGACTGTTTTAGTAAAATAAATTGCCGGCTCGGTACTTTGTTCGTCAATGATTGCTATTTCCACTAGTAGCGTGACAAACTTCTTCAGCTGCTCCTCGATATTAATTTGTTCCACAGCTACTACATCCTCTCATGGTGACCGGATAAATAAACATTTTGTACCCTTGTAAATTCTGCCAAAACGCCTTACTGGCATTCTTTTCAAGGAATTGAAGTGATTCTGCTTCAGAACTCCATGGACTCATTCCCTTTATTTC
>CALCRD010000408.1 GCA_937894355.1 uncultured Bacillus sp. | reverse complement strand
ATAACCTTCCAGAATGTTTGCCATTTGCTAGCTCCGTCTACCATTGCTGATTCAATTGGGTCTGTAGGTATCGCAGTCAACCCGGCAAGGACAATTAAAGTAATCATCGGTGTCCATTCCCAAACTTCAATTATCATTAAGGAGTTTAATACTATATTTCTATTAACTAGCCATAATACAGGATCTAATCCTATAGATTGCAGAAAATGATTTGCGATGCCCAAAGTAGGTTCAAATATTAGTAGCCAAGTCATACCCACAGCTATAGGAGTGGCTACCATAGGGAGAAGAAAAAGGGTCTTAACTGTGTTCTTGCCTCTAAATTTTCTATTCAAAAAAATTGCCAGTGCAGTTCCCAACACCAATTCTATAGCAACTGATCCAAAGGCAAGATAAAGTGTTCTACCCGCGGCATTGATAAACCGTTGATCTTTGATCAAGTTTATATAATTTCCTAAGCCAATAAATTTCGGTTCTATTACGCCCATACTCCACTCAGTTAAGCTTAAATAGAGAATAAAAAGAAGTGGGAACAATACCATTACTACAATGAACAAGATAGTAGGTGCCATAAAGATATTGTAAGTGTTTTTCTCTATCCATTTTTTTACCATGTGATCACCACTTTTGACTTTTTTATTTTCTGCCATCTAGTCGTTGAAAGGTTGGCGTGGAGACTCATGAGTCTCCACGCCTTTGTTGAAATGAAGTTTTAGTTTTCGCTATTTTCTTTATCGATTAGAGCTTGAAATTCTTGATGAGCACGATTAGCTGCTTTAGTCGGATCATTACCCATTATCGCTTCAATAATTGGCACACTTATTATATCTCTTGCCTGTACTACATTAATGACGGTGGGGCGATCCCCAGCAACGGCCACTTCCCGGGAACGCACCATTGCATCCAGCAAGTCCTCCGGCCAATCTTTTGTTGCTTCTGGATTATCCCATGTTGATTGTCGACAACCTGGATTTTTTACTTGGGCTGCCATTCTTACATCCATCTCTTTTGAGGTGGCCCATTTAATAAATTCGATCGCAGCTTCTTTGTTTTTTGAGAATGGTGAAATAGCTAGCGCCCCTGCAACTGCATAAAACGGCTTCCTTCCTGCAGGGCCTGCAGGCATTATTTCATAACCGGTTACATCAGCAACGCTCGACTTGTCTCGATCAGTAACGTTAGCATAAATAGCATTCCCCTAGTAATTTTCCATAAAACTTATATGCTTCTATTGCTTCAGGGGTATTAACCAAACTTTCCGTTGCAGTATTAAAGTCCCCTCCAAAAGCTCGCAAATATGTAGAAAACTGCGTTACAACCTGATTGGTTTTTCCTCTTCCAACGTAGCCGTAAAATCCATTCTTTTTGTCAGTAAGCCTTTGTGCTACTTTCAGAAACTCATCCATGGTCTGTGGGAATTCAGTGATACCGTTTTTCTCAAATATGTCTTTTCTGTAATAAACGATTTGGCTCTCCGCGACAAAGGGGATACCATACAACTTTCCGTCCCTAGAAACTGATTCTAGAGCGCCTTCAAAGTAGTCATCTAAATCATACTCTTTATCATTAGCAAAATATGGAGCCAAATCTACAAGCCACTGATTTAGGCTGAATTGTTTTAAATCATTTAATGGCCTTACGAAGTACACATCCAAACTATTTGATCTAGATGAAAGTTCAATAGTCACTTTGTTCGTAAACTGATCCGTACCTAGTACTTCCATATTAACTTTGATTCCTGTTAGTTTTTCGAACTCAGGTAAGTGTTCTTGAATTGTCGTCTCAACACTAGGTTGGTTAGCAGTTACAAATCTAAGTGTTGTACCGGCAAATGGTTTGTCTCTAGGAGCCGAAAATGCTTGGGGAACTAGGGTTACTAACATAACTGATACTAGAATCATCAAAAGTATTCTTTTCATTTCATTTCCTCCTAACAAAATTTCTGGTTTTGGGAAAACCCGCTGCTCTTTTCTAACACCCCCCATTCATGCTTTTGCAGTGATACTTCATTTTTTATTATAATAAAGTAACAATATAAAAAAATATTATTTTCACAATTTAATTTTATTCTGCTATCGAATATTCCATAAACTCCTGGAAATATCCGTTCGCATTACCGTTTAGTCTACCCTAAGCATCCCTCCTCAAAATTCGAACTATGATGCGGCAAAGATCTTTAACTTAGGGTGGGGAAATACTTAGTTAGTTATATTTATTAAGTATTCAATGATTGTATCTAAACTCCTTCTTTTTAGTTACTATTTTTTAATATTTTCAAATCGA
>CALCRD010000407.1 GCA_937894355.1 uncultured Bacillus sp. | reverse complement strand
TTCTTTAAAAACGCTGGCGTGTCTAGTGCCATCTAGTTAACGCTCGCTGGTATGATAGTGAGTTGGGACGGTTCATAAGCGAGGATTCGGCGGCGGATCCGAATAATCCGAATTTGTATGTTTACTGTCGAAACAATCCGTTAAAGTATATTGACCCATCTGGAATGAGAATAGTGGATGAAGGATTCGAGTGGGAATTGGATCCCAAATATCCGAAAGAGAGTGATGGTGAGCCAGAAAAAAACGACCCAAGTTTGCCTGAATCCGGAGGTTCGAGAAATGAATCAAAAAGCTCATCTTCAGAACCAAAAGTACCAGGGATGTCTAATATTACTATAACTACTCGTACAGTTGGTAATACAACTGAACAGTCTTATAAGATAGAGTCGGCTGATGGTTCAGCTATAAAGGAAGAGAAAATAGATTATGTAAGTGGCGTTTCTGGGCAGAGAAATGTAATTGCTGTTGAAGGATTTGTTTCAGAAGCTACGTATTCCAGAGCCATAATGATTGTGGTTAGCAGGGAAGGAGCGGTTGGCGCTTGGCAAGGAAGCACATTACCTAGTGACCCAAGTAAATATGCGACAATAGCCGAAACTGAGATAGGTAAACCGTTAAAAATGACAAAAGGGGTACACTATGGGGAAAAAGCAACATATGATGCGGTTATTCTAAATAATAACGAAGCAGTTCCAACGAAGGGTGACAATCCCAATGAAGAATCAGATTATGCTGGACAAGCATTAGCTAATCGTATTCATCTTCATAGCGCTTACTCAGATACTAATCTAGGTTCACATGGTTGTCAAACTATTAGGCCTTTTGATGATGGTAGCAAGTATAACACTACTCGAGGCGTTGGTTGGAACAGTTTTTATAATGCTATCGGTGGCACGACTGCAAAACAAGGTGATTTTCTAGGCGATTATTATATGACTAGGTTATAGAGGGGGAGAGTTATGGGAATAAAGAAAAAAGTTAGTTCTATTATTCTATTATTTTCTTTAAGTGTAAATGTTATGCTTAACACTTTTGCCTTTACCCATGATGAAATGGAAAAATATGAAAAGTTATTCAAAGAAGGAGAATATGAGAGAATAATTACTGAATTAAGTCCAGCAGTAGAAGCATACGAATGGAATAGACCTAAATCGAACCTCTCAGAGTCAACAATTGAGATTGCTAGGAATCTGGTTGCTGATTCTTATCGTATGCTTAAGCAGTTTACAAATGCCAGTTTATGGTACGCTGATAGTGTTGATGGTTATTTTAATTCGTATGCACGTTACTGCTTTGAAATTTTTAAAAGGATTTCTATTCTCGAAGGCAGAGAACTATTTTATTGGGAGTGTGTTCCATTTTTACATTATGATGGGAGGTTGGGGGAATACCCTGAAAACGTCAAATCTCTCAGATGGATATTAGCTAAAATTTTTGACAAAACCTCTTTGGAACAGAAGAAACAATACTTTACAGAGATGGCCTCCTATGATAAGAATAATGATTGGGTATCATTCCTAACTGGGTATTACGCTGGAGAAAGCACTCTAGATGAGCTGCTTTCGTCAACGCCTGAAGAGTATATGGATATTGTCTGCGCCTACGCGGGGTTCATGTTAGAATTAGAGGGAAAAGCTACTGAGGCGCGTGAATTATACAAAAAGGCTTTAAATCAAACTAATTCTACTCACATAGAACAGCTTTTGGCAGCCAATAGGCTTGGTGAGTTCGCTTTAAGGATGATTATACTCTCACAGATATAAAATATAATAGAATTGAGTTAACGGATGTCATTGCTGTAAAAGCCTCTTCGACCTTATTTGATGGCAAGCTGTATAGTGTTCGGGGATTAATTGATGATAATCCCCAGACCGCTTGGGTGGAAGGGAAAGAAGATGAAGGGATAGGAGAATGGGTTGAATTCATATTTGATCCAGGTCGGGAGATTAAAACGATAAAGTTAACAAATGGATATGCAAGAAGCGAAGCGTTGTATAAGGCAAATAATAGAGTGAAGAAAATAGAGATATCTTTTGATGGAAAAAAATTCCCTATTGAGATAGAATTTAGGGATATGAAGATGGAACCACATATCATTAAATTTCCGAACCCTATAAGAGCTGAGAGGGTAAGAATTACTATACTTGACGTTTATAAAGGTACAAAATATAACGACACTTGTATTTCAGAAATTAGCTTTGAATGATAGGTTAATTAATAAAATGCTTCAACTCCGGAAAACAATGGACCATTATCTTTTGTTAACCGGGGTTTTTTCTTGCACAAGTGATCCTTTAGAAATACTTATAATTAGAGTTTAATTTTACTTGCTTTAGCTAACGAGAAGGTATTTTCTGTCACTGGCAGAAAGTCTTTAGAAAGAGCTTTAGCGGCGATTTTTACATACCGTCAAGCGCAAAAAAATTTGGATTGTTACAAAAAGGGAAATTAAAACCCCCTTATTGAGCAGGTCTGTCTTTGAAAACTATGGTGTGCTTTTGGGACGAACTGGGTTATGCGCTAAGAGGAAATGGATGGAGAAAAAGCACGGACGAGGAGAAAGACGAAAGAAGAAAAAATAGGGAAGAACGAGCTAGTTCGGGAGGGCCATCCAAGTCGTCTTACGGAAAAATAAAATCTGCAGATCCCTCGAAGGCTAAAGATGAGTTGGAAGAAGATTTAAATCCTGGTATACTGCCTGATCCTGTGCCAGAGTTGCCTAAAGATGGACCGACTATATCCGAAGATCAAACCTAGGGGGGAATATAAATAGTGTCTCCTATGGTTTTGGAGGTTATGTTTTTGTTGGCGGAGAAGCAAACGTTGGTTTTGTTAAGGATGATCAAGGAAATTATGGAATAATGTTTACAGTCCGTGCTGGAACAGGAGTTGAAGTTTCTTTAGATATAGCAAAGGGATTAAATGAATTTTTATCGCCAGGATTTTCTGCAACTTATGATAATATTGGGACAATATATGATTTAAATGGACCGACGGGTATGGAAGCTTCTGCATCATTTATTTTAAATGTAACAATGGATGATAAAGGAAATTTAAGCCCTAATCTTTCAAGCGTTGGGTTTGGGGGGAGTATTAGTTGGGGATACACGAAAGTAATACCTGTAAGTGATGGGGTAAAAAGGGTTGGTGATATAATTAAGGATTACTCAAATTGGTTAAATGAAAATAATTAT
>CALCRD010000406.1 GCA_937894355.1 uncultured Bacillus sp. | reverse complement strand
TATTCTTTTTTATATTTGTTCTGCAAGTTACCGGCAAGTTAAATTTCTACTGTTTTATCCTATTTTTAAAGGCCTTTTATTCTTTTTTATATTTGTTCTGCAAGTTACCGGCAAGTTAAATTTCTACTGTTTATACTATTTTTATACGCCTTTTATTCTTTTTTATATCTGTTCTGCAAGTTACCGGCAAGTTAAATTTCGCTATTTTACGAAAATGCCCAATTGTCTTATTGTGGAATTAAGCATACAGTAATCCTATTATTATTTACGCCCAGTACGGAATATACTTCATGTATCTTGGAGCTGTGTTAGGATCAAGCGGTTTAACTTTTTTTGCATCTACCGCATCTTTAATAATTCTAGAAGCTGTAGAGCTACCTTTATCGTCTAAACCGAATCGTTGTCGAAGACTTGAGTTTGTCATGAAATCCTTTGAAACATATTTTAAACATGCATGCAGATAACAAGCATGTATCTTTTCTTCTTTTTCCATTTCATTAAACGGCTTATAACTGTATAGAATAACACGTGTATGTTCATCACTGACTTCAATAACAGGAGCTGGCAACTGATAAAATTCCGTTTGAGAGACTACTTTATCTATTCCACTTCCCCTTTCCTCACAAACGCCTACCCTTCTCATAAAAGAAGCTAAAGATTCGTTTCTTGATCTAGGGGGACTATCTAAAAAGCGTTCTGTATTTACAAGAGGGGTACCAGGGTTAGTTATTTCCATTCGATCTGTAAATATTTCAATCATCGGGCCTGTTCCACGTATAGTTAAATCCTGATGA
The DNA here is from genome assembly GCA_937894355.1 of uncultured Bacillus sp. GTDB lineage: Bacteria > Bacillota > Bacilli > Bacillales > Cytobacillaceae > Bacillus_BU. Next base: position 3,923 of record CALCRD010000406.1, on the reverse strand, counting down.
ATTATTGCATTTGCGACTAGTTCACGAACCGAAAGTTCAGGGTACATAGGTACCTCTTTTCTTATCGCTTTCCCAATTACCTCATTTCTAGGTAAAAGGTTATCGATGAACCCAATTAATCCTTCAAATCCTGAAGCATAACCCTTTCCACCTTCTTGTTCACGAACGGTAACAATTCTGTCTTTTCCTTTATAGATTATTACTCTTACTGACTTTCGTTTTAAGTTGGGGAAATTAGAAAGATTTTTTGCCAGTAAAATTGCTCCTAAATTTGTAATATCGTATCCAGCGGCAGAATTTTTTATTATCATTTTATCTTCAACAAGTCTTTCTAAAATTAGATGTCGATTTTCTGGTAATGGTATATCTTGCAATTCAAAGTACGTAGGATAATCTAGGTAACTTAGCACCTTACTCTCTTGGACATTTTGTAATGAAATTAAATCTTCATAGGGAGTCTGATCGAACACACGCCAAAGTTCACGTTCCTTCTCAGGATATTCTTTTAAATTCTTTTTATAAGATCCAATGCGAATATATTCTTGGCCTAGAAACTGAACTGGCTTATTAGTAGCTCTTTCAATTTGCAGTATTACCACCAATCCATTATCCGTCGTAAGTTCAATGAATCTGAACATAATACGTGGTGATAACAGCCTTAATAGCCAACTTTCTAGTTCTTCATTCCCCTTTTTCTCCTTACTTGGGTGAAAATTTGTACCTATAATTTTATGAGTATCATCTTCGATTCCCCATACTAAATATGCATCTTTTTTGCCTTCTAGTGCAGCAGTATTACTTAGTGCGGAGATATACTCCCCAATCATTTCAGGTTGAGCATTATTATGTTTAAATTCTACCCATCCTGTTTCTTTCGGAAGCCCTCTTAACTCTGTTAGCAGACTTCTAAGAAAACTTTCATCTCTAGACATGTAACCCCTCCTAAAAATGCATTAATATTATGTGTTTATTGGCTCGACTACTTATTATGAACATCGTACTTTATTTATCATTTAACGTATTCATGGAAAATCTTATGCATTTATAGAGTTCAATTTCGATATGTGGGTTTCCTTTAAAAATTAACATATAAAAAGTGAAGAATTTTCCAACAATGTAGCCACTCGTTGAAAACCGCGATTCATCACCTATTATTATTATCTTATCAGCCCATTGTTTCGTCCTTCCACTTTTGAAAAATCAATCCTATAGGGTCAGCTCCGTCAAACAACAAATCTCATTTATAACCCATTTCAAACCATTGATGTCACATTAACAAGAACTACTTTCACAATGTATTTCTCAACTATAGACCTTGCAATCCCCTTTGGGGGATTCATCACAATACCGCTTACTTTTAGACAATTATTACAAAAACAATCAGGAGAACTGTCCTCGTGTACTTATACTTGCTAGTTGGTATCCTCTGTAGGATTGAAAATGCAGGATCCCTTCACGTTCTAAAGGAGCTCTATTAAAATTCTGTGATAGTTGAACTTCTAAAATGTGAAAATTGGAGGTTTTAATTAAGGTCGTTCTTTTTTAATTAAAACACTCACTTGACTTATTTGCCATTATACGCTGTGACTTTTCCTCAACCTTTAGCGAGGAGCAAGACAGCATTAGGATGAAATACAGAAAAGCATTATTCCATAATGAAAAGGCCGAATAATAAATAGGGAGAAAAATACAATGAGTATTTTAAATATAGAAAAAACGATTCGTTTTTTTAAATCCTACGGATTTAGAGTAGATGAAAGATCGGTAAAGGAATGGGCGCAAGAATATAACGCCCTGCGAAAGTCGCCAAGTCACTGAGGATGACATATATAGATACAATGATTGGTGTTTCGTAAAAGGAACGGCATATGAGGAAGGAATAGATGACCAAACAAAAATAACTAGATTACTAAAGGAGATTTCGGACCTGAAAAATGAATTAAAGGCTGTATAGGAAGAAAATAGAATATTAGAAGAACAATTGGGAATTAATCCATTCTAAGTAATTAAGTACAATCCCCTACCTATTTAGAAAATTTAGGTAGGGTGATTTCAAATGATTAAATGGAGAATTCCAGTTATCAAAGTGTTGAATCTTAATTGATGAAAACTGTTGAGTCTTATTTATTAAAAATTGTTTAATTCTACTTGACGGTTACACCTGCCCTATACCAATCTAAAATTCTACAAATATCGGGCGGTCACAGTGACGGAGACCTATATGATGCGCCCCTCGTGGCGCACGAACCGTCCCCGTGTAACTAGGAAACCTTAAAACCTCTAATCCTAAACGGAGTAGAGGTTTTAAAAAGTTTATTTCAAATTTTTTATTTTTTAAATATCATTCTAAACTTTTCTCTCTTTTTTCGGGAATTAAAGGGATTTGTGGGTTTAAACCTAACAGCTATTTCAATATCCTTTTGAAGTTCGTTACCTTCTTGAATAAGCTTTTGGGCCTCTAATAGTAACTTATCAATATCTTCATATCCTGTTTTTCTAACTGGTTTAGTCATTGTTGCCATTTAATTATCCCCTCCCTCTAAATCTTGAACTTTATTGTTAATTTTATCATATAAAAGAATTAACGTACACATACGTGCATAATATTCAACTGTTCTTAAATCCGCTTCATTGAACCCATTTTCGGATTCAGACTGCATACAGAGGATTCCATATATTTCCCCTTCCCCCATTAGTGGGAACCCTAATATAGACCTATGGGCGTGGCAGGTAACCCGCCATCAGAAAAACGTATATCTCCCTCGTTAATATGGTTTACAATCTCCGCTTTTCCTATTCCCCATATATACCCCGCATAGCCTTCACCCTTTTTAAAAACTCTTTTAGCAACTGATTCAGCATTTATCCTTACACTTTCTTTAATTACTAGGGTGTCTGCTCTTACTTGAAACAAAGAAATAGATTTATCACTTTGATCTTTTTCAAGAACTGTAATGCATTCTGCAAGAATGTGATTAAGCATCTTTTCTATAAATTGTGTTTCTCCAGAAGCAAATAAATAGTTCATTGACTTTATTAAACGATTCGCATTATCATTATGTCTTAATAACACTCTTAATTTTGATTCGAATTTTCCGATTGCTTCTCCCAATGATTTTACATTCTGTTGGCTTCTTTTTAAAAGGGATTTATTATATTTAAATTGTGTCAATAGTTCACGGTATTTTATTCTTAACACCAGTGGTCCTTTTGAAAACCCTGGATCATAAAAAGGATTTGGGAGATTGGTAACCGCTGTACCAATTTCATTTTTTTCACTAGCCCTCCAATAATCACCAAGGTTAATCATTAAGGACCACATCAAATAAAAGACTCCAACATATGTTAGGATTTTAAATCTATCAACCTGAAAATTAGTTGCTTTATTTATGATATCCGAAACGATTCCTGTAAATCCATACACTATTGCAATTACTAACATCAGTGCTGTAATATAACAAAAGAAAACCATCAATTTAGGCAAAGGTTTTTCAGAACTCAGGCCCTTTTCGTATATTCCGGCTTCTTCCTTCATTTGACCTTCCATTTCTTCCTTATTCACAATATTAACCTCTTCTCTTTTCATCATGTTAGACCAATAATTTAGTACCCTTTTCCCTTTCAGAGCCTAAATCTATTTCTCAAAACGGCTCAACTAAAATTACATGGAACATCCCGTGAAACAGGAAGAAACTATTACCAGAATGGACAGGTATAGGTACGTACGGGGGCCACTAATACAATTCATCTACTCTTGTATAAGCCTGACCTTATTAAACCTAAATCAGCCTATCGTTTCATCCTTCCTCTTTTGAAAAAAACAAGCCAACAGGCTTAAGCACCGGGAACAACAAATCTAATCAATACCCGTTGATCCGTTTTTAAAACCTTTGATGTCACCTAGATACTCAATGTATTTCTCA
>CALCRD010000405.1 GCA_937894355.1 uncultured Bacillus sp. | reverse complement strand
ATCCTAATTATAATCCTCCATGCCGTCTTTCCGAAGCATGGAGGATTTCTGCATAACCATTGAAACGATCTATTCGGCAGGAATCTATGCGAATAGTGTTGAAGGAAATGTGCCCCTATGGTATAAATTGGATAGGAGCCCTTGCTCCGATCGAGGAGGGATAATTTGAAGACCAAGTTATTATTACTCATTTTGGTTGTTCTGATCGCAAATATCGCCTGGGCGGAGGAAGACTGGGATAACGCGATTAAGATTACATGGGAGAAACTTTATAATGACCAAGCATTACGGGTCATTTACGGAGGAGAACTAGAGTTCCTGCAAAGGAAAGAGCCCTTAAATGAATTATACCTTTCTATTTTAGACCAAAAACAGCTAAGAATATTAAGAAATACTATTTTCGCCCAGTACGGACAGATTTTCAATTCCGAGGACCTTAATCTACACTTTGCCAGATTCAGCTGGTATAAACCGGTCACTAACAACGTAGAGCAGTTCCTCACAGAGACGGACAAACAAAACCTGAACCGAATATTATTATTTGAAAATGGTTACTCCAGTAAGAATCTGTTTGAAAACAAAGATTTAGTAGGTTTCTGGCAGAGAGAGATGATAGGAGCAGCCGCTGGCTGGGATGAAAGCATTTTGTTTTACCCGAACAATAAATACACCTACCATTATTCACAAATGGAAGAACTGAAGAGAATCTTATCCTTTTCAGGTACTTACCGGCTGATCGGGAACAGGCTCGAGTTAACAGTAACTAGACAGAAGATTTTGGCCGATGCAAAGGTAAAAGAAAACGTCGATTATTGGGGAGGATTTTATATAGATGAGTATAAAGTCCAGGACGAGACTGTATATCCCCCTGTAGTTATGAGTTTTCCCATCAGCGAAATTAAGGATTATGTGATTGAAGCGGATGTTTCATTTCAATACATAGAAATTGGTGGTGTTCGCTATTTTTTCATGAAGAAAGATCCTGATTTTTATTGATGATCCGCAATTACTCGTATACCACCCAAGTTCCTTTCAACACAATCATCTTAGCTTTCACCACTCTATATCCTCAGGATACTCGATACCCTCTAATCTAATGTCAGCTAGATCGCAGTTATACTCCCTGGCGGCCTCGGTAACGATCTCCTTTATCTCTTTATGTTCATCGTTATAGCGGAATTCGGCAATTCTTTTCGCTAGGGGAGATAGGTTTTTTAACCTCTTTTCCTTACTCATGTTGATATATTTAATGTTGATCAGATCAATATATTGGTCGGCAATGTCCTCAATAAATATATGATCGCTATTCATTACATTCAGCCATCTAGAAAAGGTAGTCTCGGTAAGCGTATCCTTTACACATTTCACAAACGCTGCCTGAAAACACCTGATCGTCGTGATTGTTTCATCCCAAATCACCTTTTTATCCATTGCTTCATTAAAACTATAATTCTTCTTCGTCAGGTCCATCATCCTTAGCTTGACAAGGGCATTGAGGGCTAGCATGCCGAAGAACATTTCCGGATAAAGACAATTACAGCTATAATAGACATTATTCTGGGGGGTAATTAGGGAGTGCCACTTCATCTTATCTTCGGTCATGTTGTTCGCAACTAACTCTATTTCCCGGTCCCCCTGGTAAGCATGGCGAATGTCATAGCAAATGCCGAGCAGACGGGTGGAAATCCTGATGTATTGTTGGTGTCTTTCAGCGTATTCATTAATTGATATTTCATGGAAAGCCTCGACCAGGTTGTAAAGGTCATCAAAGTCACCACTGATCGTTACTCCGGTAAGGTTTGGCGTATTTTTAACAGTAATCATCTGTTTCCCCCTATTCTATCTTTTGGCAGTCAGTAGTTTAATCTTACCTACTTTTTTCGTGATCGCAAATCTCAAGTAACCCGTACCGGTCTCTATCATTCTTCGTTATTGTAAAGAAGAGAAACAACAGAAGGAGGACGCGTTTTGGGCGATGAAAGGTATTGTGACACTGCCACTTAATGAAACTAATATTAGTTATAGGAACTCCTTAGCGCAAAAGGTCGGTGGTTCCAATACGGCTATAATACAAGCATCTTTGGTCGTGATCGGGTATGACCTTGGCACATATGGTCCAGCTAAAAACGGGGTGGATGGTCAGATGGGTCCTTTAACAGAAAAGGCGATTATTGAATAACATAAAAAAGAAAGGTGTTCGCAATGGGTATAAAAAATATATCAGTTTATTTTGGACAGAAGTTATGCACTTGCTAACATAATATGGTAATTAATAAGTCAGGAAGACTTGTTTAAGCATGATTTTAACAAAATAAACCTTGACATTTTATAAAAGGCCCAACAATCGGAGAGGATGGTATTATTTGCCATTACATTCTCCGAAATGGGTGTTATCGATGATTAAAATCTCCCAACCGTTCTTTGAAAACAAAAATTATGGTCCAGGCGGCGGAATCCCTGTGTTAAAAAGCATTTGGGATATGTTCGATTTCTCTTTGCTTTTCTCGCAAGCTGGAATTCGCAAACATGCGGGTATTTCTGCTTGGATAATGGCTTTTGCTTACATCTGCGGCCTAATTGGAAAGGCGGATTCTACTAATCAAAATGCAGTATATTCGACAGACGCTCCTGCCTTAAAGCAGATTCTAGAGGGTCAGTCCATTACCCAATCAGCATTCAGTCGTTTTTTATCTAAACCTTTTCGCTGGTTAGACTTTGCTGCAAAGAGAATCTATGCGCTCCAAGAAAAGTCTGATACCAGACTCACGGATGGGGATATCATTGCCTTAGACGATACAAAAATTGAGCATCCCTACGGAAAGAAAATACCTTTCTTATGCTGGCTTTTCGATAGTTCCGATAAACGCCATGTCTGGTGTATGAATTTAGTAACCACCCTTGCCGTACTAAAAAGTGGGCTCGAATATCCTCTGTTATGGCGAATTTGGGTGAAAACCAAAAATCAGGACCAAAAACAAACTAAGCTCGAGTTAGCAAAACAGATGCTTTCTGAGATTCGAAAAACAAATAAATCTCGTCTTTGGGTTGCGATGGACCGTTGGTTTTTGTGTAAGGAATTTTTCAATTGGTTAGTAGAGCATGGTTTTGATTGGGTAACCAAAGCAAAAAGAAATACTGTTCTGTACCGAAAGGTTGAAAATCCTTGGTCCCGGAAATGCTATGTCAAGGTTTCGCCTACGGTACTTTTGAAAGAAGTCTATCCTAAACTTAAAGCCGCATGGGAAAATGGGTTTGTCAGTATTCCGGAAATATATATTAAACTTCCTTACAAGGTGTACAATAAGAAGGGCGAATCGGTAAATACATATCAATATGTTCCCATTGCAGCGGTTGCGGATTTTGTTGCTAAATCCGCTAGCAGTGACGAAAAGCAAGATGTCTTGCCTGAGGATGATCAGGCGGCTAAATTTCAGTATGCATACCTATTGATTAGCAACCGCTGGGATAAACCAGACACAGTAGCACAAACATATCTGAAAAGATGGAAGATCGAGGTTTTCTATCGCTTTGCTAAGCAAGAATTAGGACTCACTTCTTGCTATGCCCGTAATGAATCTGCTCATTTCGCCCATATAGAACTTTTGTTTTTGGCACAAACTTTACTATGTTACGCAAGGTGGGTATTAAATAAAGAAGGCGCTGAGCCTGCTCCCACACACTGCGACATGGTAAAGAGCTTTTTCAACGCCTGTTGTCGAATTTACTGTAAGAACCAGCAAATTCAATTCTATTTTGACACAACTATAGCGTTGTTTGCAACCCTTTTTCAAAATTTATGGCCAACTTTTATTGATTTGCGTCTGTGGAATTGGGATTATTATCCACTAATTGCATAAGTCCTGTAAATAATAACTTCCTCATTTGTCCACACTCCTTAGTATTTGTTTGTTACTTACATAATAATACATTCTTGCAAATT
>CALCRD010000404.1 GCA_937894355.1 uncultured Bacillus sp. | reverse complement strand
CCGCAACCCGCTAGGCCAAGGGTTAGAGCAGTACTAACCAGGAAAGGCTTAATAAATTTTGATAGTTTCATATTCTGTTTCCACCTTTGCTATAATTTTCCGCTAAATGATACTGATAATTATTATCAATTAGTACATTTTCATTTTACCCACCATACCATTAGCTGTCAACCATAAAATTCAAGACATGGGGAATGTTCTTATGCTCTTTTTGAGACCTTTTCCCAAATTGTAGCACCGGCTTGTTTCCATGAAAGATCAACTTTAGGACCGGCTAAGACCAAAATGGGAGCACAAAAGCCACACCCCTAGACCTTGCCTACTCAAGGTCTAGGGGTGTGGTTTAATTTTCATCTTGTTTTTTCATAGCTTTATTTTTTCTGATATGGTCCTTGATGCTATTATAGAATAAGATAGATAATATTTAGCAAGTTCAACGAACTGCTGATTAACTTTAATTAAATGTAGTCCTAACTTAATGTCCAGTGGAAAGTGTGGTTATTTTGAAAAAACAAGTAATTCGTAGAGGAAGAATTTAGAACATTTAGGAGAGAAGAATTTGAAAAATAATGAAATCGCCTATTTAAGTAAAGGTATACCTAGTACAAAGATACATAAGGGGGAAGAATATCAGTCTGGAATTTGGAAAGAGCAAGTAAATGAACTCCATGTGGGTTTCAACCAAATTAATGGCGATGATGTAGCTAATCATGTTAAACATGGTGGCGCTGATCGGGTAGTTTGCGTATATCCCTCTGAGCATTATACTTATTGGGAGTCTGTGTTTGGAACACCGCTAGAAAAATCTGCATTCGGCGAAAACCTAACCGTAACAAATATGAAAGAGAATCAAGTTTGTATTGGGGATATCTTTCAAATCGGCGAGGCCGTTCTACAAGTCTCACAAGGTCGATATCCATGTGCAACTATTAATAAGCGCAATGACAATAACCTGTTATTGAAAGAAATAATTCACACTGGATTTACCGGCTATTTTTTTCGTGTGCTAAAAGAAGGCAAAATAACCAGCACCTCGCAAATTAAAAAGGTCCAGCCTCATCCTATGAAAATAACCGTTTCACATATTCATCAATTATACTTCCATGAACCTACCCCTTCGGTTGAGGCCATCCAGAAAGTATTAGCTGTCGAAGACCTGGCAACACCCTGGCGAGAAAAACTCCAAGATTTAATTAAAAAGTGAAGTCAAAGAGACGGTTCTTGTGCTCCTTTTGGAGCACAAGAACCGTCCCTTTGATCTTATCTGTCTTTCTTCCATTTATATGGTGTTTTTGTCCAATTATAGAGGGCAACCCACAAAAATATAATAAAACATAGACTAATATTTTTTGTCCATTCAACATCTTTATTAATAATTAACTGCCAAACAGTTGATGCTACAAAATATATTAGAGGAAATTTAATACTTTCTTTTAGCATTCTACACCTCCAAGCACTACACACTTGTTAGGAAACAAGGAAAATTACTAAAAAGATCAAAAGGGTCTTATAAATATTACAATTATATAAAAGAAACATGCTATTCCAAACAAGGTTAATGAAACCTTTATTTTCTTGGTAACTTCATTAACAAATTCTCTGGAAAGTGTCTCTCCAATTTGAAGTTTTTTAAATCGGGTCCACAACTGAAAATACTGTAATGAAGTAAATACAAAAAATACCAATGATAAAATTATCAATATTTTAAACCATTCCAATAATACCAACTCCCACAACACATTTATTAGCCTAACTAGTTCTTTAAACTATTATACTATTATTTTACAAATAATAAAAATAGTGGGAAGACACAGGGACGGTTTATGTGCTTCTTTTAGAGCACATAAACCGTCCCTCAGATTGTTTTATAAGACCCCGTTAGTGCAACATTCACTAAGAATTACAAAAGCCAAAATATAAAATCATCTCATTTTTCACTTCTTGATTGTGGGTACTTATTAATATAGGTGTCTCCACCTGCAATTAGTTGTTTTGTTTCAACATCGTAAACTGAACATCTTCCTTCAAACTCTTGATCTGTATCCTTAAAAGAATAGAAAAAATATACTTGTCTATCTGGACTGATTGCCTGATTATACTTCATATTTATATCTGGGTAGGTAGTAAGAATACCATTTCCATCCCAAGTTATATAATTAAATTTTTCTACCTCATGAAACAGGACCTTTTTTCTAAAATTTGCTGACGCACCGGGAAGGTCTTTAAAAAGAGCACTATCCATGTTCCCCAGTCTATTCTTATGTTTTTTGTAAAAATCATAATGTTTTCTATAAAACTCCTGATGAACTGGATAGCTCCTTTTCCTCAAAGCCTCATAAAATTGATCTACAGTTTCTGCAAAAACTTTTTCTTTATTATCTGGATATATGTAGTTTATTTTTTCCTTTACAGATTCCTCAGATAATATTAAATGACTTTTTGCCTGAGTTTGGGCTTGCTGTCCAGTAATCATTATTAAAAATAAGAAAAAAATGCTGTATAAAACTTTTGCTGTCATGTTCTAAGCTCCCCTATGTTGAGCAGTTTAATGATATTGAAACCAAACAAACCATCCTTTTTCCTTACTTTTAGCTAAAAATAGTTGACCTTGGGCTAAGCTAGCTCCTGGTGCTTTTGGGAAATCTAAACGTACAAGCCATGATTTCTCAGCAATTTCTTTACCACAAAAAGTCTTTGCCATTGCAAAATAGACTTTTTCTTCTTTATTACCAAGTGTATTAGGAAAGGGTTTGGCCGTTACGATATTCCATTTTGTATATATGTCCGGAAAATCATCTATTCCAGATCCATATGTTTTTGGTATTAAAGTTTTTAATGCTTCAATGACCTCTTTTTTATCTTTGATGGTTGTTTGCTCTAATTCACTTAACACCGGACACTCTTTAGGTTGTGCGTATCCCTGAATTGAACCAAAAGGCAGAATCGAAATGGTAATAATCAATATAATTAGCGTTCTCATGTAATAACTCACCTCATAATTATCATTCCTAAACATTAAGGAAAATAGTCCAGTTATTGAGGTAAAATAGTTCAGGAAGTCAGAGGGATGGCCCATGTGCTTCTTTTAGAGCACATAAACCGTCCCTCAGATTGTTTTATCTTGTTTTGACTATGCCGACTACTTTGCTTTTGGGAATGGTTGGATCGTGTTGGACAACAAATGCCTTGGAGAATTTATCCAAGTAGGTTTCTTCATGAGATTTCGGAGTAAGGATGATTAGTTTCCGTCTCAATTCTTGGACATATAAATCAAACACTTTTACTTTACGATTTTCATCTAAGGCACTGTCAAACTCATCGAGAACAATAAAACCTGGAGTTGTTTGCAGGTTTTGTAATAATGCTAAAGCAAACAATAACGAACTTAACGACTCCTCTCCTCCAGATACGCCCTTTCCGACTCTACCTCCACGAGCTTTTGTGCTGACATCCTCGAGTGTACCGCGATGACCCTCTTTGCGAGCTTTAATAAATAAATTAAAATGTGTCCGCTTTCGCCGATCCTCATAGGATTCCCAACTAATCTCACCTTCGAATTGAAATTGTCCCATATAGGATTTAAATCGCTGTTGTAATTCTAGGACACGCATATTAATGGTCGTTTCTAGCTGATCCTTTAGATTTTCCATTCGCTCTTTATCTTGATCAAGCAATATCTTTGTCCGTTTATATTCGTTATCTAATCGTTCATATTCAAGTTTTACTGTCTGGTAATTTTCAGGAGCTGCAGGATCAATATCAGCTTCCATTCGGGCATTATCAAACGCCACTTTTCCACTTTCACGATTTTGTCTTATCTGAGAAACCGAGGGTAGAAGTTCCAATAATACTGCTGCGACAGTTTCGCTGTAAAGTTCAGGAATCATTAGTTGTAAGTCATTCAATTCTTTAATAATCTTAACCAACTCATGTTTTGTAGTTTCAATTTCTTCATTTTTATTCTTCTGTTGATTTTCAATGCTGGATTTATTTCGAAGATTACCTTCAATTGCTTGCTCTAGATTGTCCTGTTCCCGTTCGGTTTCAATTATTTTCCGTTTAAGTTGATATCGATCATCTTCAAGTCTTTCAACTCTACCTTTTTGCGTTTTTTCTTTCTCATTTTCTTTTTCTAGTTGCTTTTGCAAAAGATTCCGTTCTTCATATTTTTCTTTCATTTTCCCGAGTTCAGCATATAATGCCGCTTCATCTTCTAATATTGTACGTAATTGTTCATGACTTAATTGTAATCGCACCAGGTTTATTCCATTTACTTCTAATTGTTCGATTTCCTCATCTATATTTATTTGCAATTCTAATTCGTCTGCTAATTTCTTTTTCCGTAAAATTCTTTCATGTTCATTTGTCATAAACGCTTCTGATTCTTTCACTTGATGAATAATACTATTTAGTTCGCGAATTTCCTTCGTATCGGTTTCTATTTCAATATCCAATTGGGAAAGACTTTGGAGGAGCTTCTGCAATAACTTGCCCACCTCTTGCTTCCTAGCAATTAATGCCTTTACACTCAAAATATAGCGACTTTTTTCTTGAGAACCGCGAATCCCCATAGGATCGATTAAGATTCCATTTTTAATAGAAATGTTATGGTCTTTAAAAAATTGCTCCACCCACCAAAGTGCTTTTATGGCATGAGGTAGAACATTTTCCGATAATCCATCTTTCACCTGTAAATGGAGAGACGGCAGGTAATTAACCATTCGATCAGGAACAACCGTCATTAACGGTACATGATACAGATCATTTGGTGGTTCTGCATATTTCCCATCGAAAAATATTGTGTATTTTATGGCATTAAACAGTTGTTCTGCTTTTAACTGGGCGTCTCCGTCTAACTCGATTAATTCTCGGAGGGCATATGCCTTCAATTGTTGAGACCGGAAAAACTTCAGCGATTCTACTTGGCGAGCCGATAGATCCCGGTCTTCTTCAAGTAATTTCAATTCTTCTTGTAATTCATCCGCTCTCCTTGCTTGAATATATTTAGTGTCTTTGTTGGCCGATAATCTTGAATCTAGTGAATCAATCTTTCTTTGTACTGCATGGCTGCTTTGATATTGTCGCAATCTTTCATAATGAACAAGTTCTGCTTGATCATCTTTTTCCACTTCCACTTTGATACGGGTAATTTTTTCAACTTTCTCATTCCGAGTAGTCTTTATTTCCTGCAATTTCTGCTGATTCTGTTCATACTCTGTATTTGTTTGCTGTTCTTCGCTTGTAAGCTTTAATAGAGCTATGTTAACTTCTTCAGCTGTTCGAGTAATTTGTTTCTTTCTTGAGGTTATTTCTGCTAATTCTTGATTAAGTTCAGAAATACGACCTTCAA
>CALCRD010000403.1 GCA_937894355.1 uncultured Bacillus sp. | reverse complement strand
GAATAATCTATTTTTTCGCCATCAGGAATTTTAAATTTAGTAATGTCCTCCCATTTCTTTTCATCAACTACTGTTGTGTTATCACCTTTTTCTTTCTTTGAAATTGAACTTGAATCTTCTTCATTTGTCTTTGACACATAGAATCCTAATGCAATAACACCCGATACGATAAGCGAAGTAATGGCAAGCACCCTTTTATTCAAAAGAATATCCCTCTATTTCAAGATTTTCCAATTAAATCCTATCATAAAAAATGATAATTTATAATATTAATATTTTTAAAATTATATTGTTTATTCGGTTAAACCTTCTATAGAGAATCCCTTTGGCTCAACCTAATTTTCAAAGACAAATTGTTCTTGCTTACTCAATTGCTACTTAAATTCTATTGTTCTAACAATAATGCTCTCATTTCATCTGTTTTAGCATAATCTAATGCTTTTTTTCCGACGTTATTATTTATATTTTTGTCGGCCCCGTGTTCAATTAAATATTTTGCAGTTTCTAGGGAGTTATTATCACTAGCAGCAATCAACGGTGAATAAGGTGTCTCCAAAGTAATGTTGTATCCTTCATTTATATCCATTTCTATTTCTTCGATGAAATAACCTAGTAACTCCACATTATTATACCTAGCTGCCATTACTACCACTTGTTGGTCAACTTTAGCTCCAGCTTTTATAAGTTCCTTGAAAATTAATACAATTTCGTGTTCTTCTTCCTCGGTGTATATCCTTCCTTCTCTACTATAAGGATATGTTGCCTCCACATAATCTGAAATTAAATCTCCAGAAACAACTTTATCAGCACCGTTTGTTAACAGAAGTTTTACTAATTCTAAATCTCCTTCTTCATAATTATATAAAGCGGAATAAATCGGAATTCTTGCACCCCAAACACTCTGTACTGCACCTTTTTTAATTAAAAGCTCTGCAATTTCATAATCTGCTGCCATACAAGCAGTACTTAACGGTAAATCACCATAATTTTCATCATCATAATAAGTCGGGGCATTCACCTCTAGTCCTGAATTAATCAGATCTTTTATTATTCTTTTATCCGGATTTTCATGTAAATATAGTTTTATAAAATAATCAGCATTTTCATAATCCTCTTTTGTATATTTTTTAGTTAGTGAATGTTCAAAAGTGTAGGACTTATATTTTTGTTCCTGATGACTAGATTCTTTATGATAATTACTGATAGATAAATAAGAAAAGAATAAAATACATATAAACAGCCACCAATATTTTTTCATAGTTTTCTCCTTTGTTAACTAATTACATTAGATAAGAGTTTATTACGAAAACCTTAAGAACTGCCCACTTAACCTGCTGATACCTCTTAATTAATAATACACTAAAAGGAAATTTTTCCAATTAAAAAACAGAAGTCGCTGTACAGCGACTTCCATTCTTTTAATCTTTATTAAGCAATACTAAGCGTTCAAACAATGTCGTATAATCGTTTGGTGTATTTCCTAATAGATAGTATGGAAATACATCTTCCATATTATGGCTAAGGTCATCAGGTCCTGTAATAGCTTTACCAAAATTATACGTTCCCATATCTTCTGGTGTTGAATTAACAGTACCATCTGCATAGAACACTACCTCTCTAACGGAGGTTCCTTCCGGATTTTGTTCTGTCTTCCCATACTCTAAGTCAATTTCTACAAACTTTCTATTAGGCCCACCTATTAAATTATTCTGATGATACCTTGCTTTCTGAGTTTCTTTCCCTTCTTCCTTTCCTAATTCCTTCCATACTGTTGGCACCGCTTCACTAATGTCATTTGGAAGGTCAATGTTGCCCGTAGAGTCTGGTATAGCATTAGGTAAATTCCGATTATAATGTGTCGTTTTATCTGGCATGTCTCCCCTATTAGCATCATAAATATCCAGTATCTTTTGTTGAATAAGGAGTTTATCGACAGGATTTAACATTGCATAATTGGGATACGCATTTACCCCTAGATCATTTTTTACTAGAATAATAATATTTTGACTTATTACCTCAATTTCTGCTACCGTAAGAACCCCTTCTGGCGGGTTGGTGCCTCTTCTACCCAAAAATCACTCATCCTAAATTCCCCCTAATAATAAATTTTTAGTTCAACCATTACCGTTTAATTCAAAACACCTTTTGACTTTTAATACTTTTGATTCATTTTTATTCACCACCTTTTACCTTACAAACGTAATTTTAACTGGTTTGTAAAAGAAAAAAGTATTTGAAAAGTAAAAGAAAAACGTAGTAAAAGTCTACATTTGCAGACAATGACGGAAATAAGATTTCTCTTACAAAGTTGTTATCTATAAGTCCACTTTTGTTATTCAGAAAACAAAAAACCCGCTCCAATTTAGTGGGGCGAGCCAGTTTTATATATTAACTCTTTCAATAACAGGGAAATCCTATTAGATTAGGATTACTCATTTTGTAAACTAGGCCTTTTCTGTTATTTCAATTATCGTTGGTTTCAAATTTCAATCTGCAACGAGGCAAAAATCTCGGCCAATATTTCTTCATTTCCAAACATTTCTTCAATACTTTTAATAAAGGGAATCATTCCGATAACGGGCACGTCCGTGAGATTTTCAATCATCCTTTTATTATCTTGTTCAATTACTGGGTCACATTCGATTATCCTATTAAGGATAATGCCTGCTATTGGAATACCAGCGTCCCGCATCGCCATTACTGAAAGGACTGTGTGATTTATAGTTCCCACTCCCGCTCGGGCAACAAGAATGACTGGAGCAGCAACTTCTTTGATTAGATTCATCATGGTATATCCATCATCTTGCAGTGGCACAATTAACCCGCCAGCTCCTTCTACTAAAACTGTTTCATACTTTTGTTCTAGCATTCTAATATGCTGAAGAATTTTCTCAGGTAAAATTGTTTTCTCTTCTTCTCTAGCAGCTAAATGAGGTGAACTGGGTGTTTTAAATAAATAGCTACTAGCCTCATCCTCATTTAAAGCTGGCAGAGCTAACTGATAAATCTTTACATCTGGGGCTTCATATTTACCTGCCTCATCTATTGCCCCACTTTGCACAGGCTTATAGGGAATAACACTTTTTCCTTGTTTGTTAAAAAAAGCAGCCAATAACGCTGTGGTTACTGTTTTCCCGACATCTGTATCTGTTCCTGTAATAAAAAAACTACTCATTATTTTCCCCCGAAAAACCAGTTTGTTAACTCCATTTACAATTAAGTTAACATATGAGAAAATAAAATTCAATATTTTGCAAAAAATCAAAAACCATGACAAGGGGTAAGAAAATGAGTCGTTCAAAAACGAAAACAATTGTATATTGCGGGTTATTTTCAGCATTAATGGCTGTTGGTGCCAACGCAACTTCATTCTTAACGATTGGCGGAATACCGATTACTTTACAACTTATGTTTGCGATGATAGCCGGCGGTGTCCTTGGGAGTAGAGTTGGTTCTTTAGCGATGTTAAGCTACATATTTGTGGGACTGGCTGGCGCACCCGTATTTGCCCAGTTTAAAGGTGGGCCAAGTCATCTCTTAAGTCCAACATTTGGCTTTATCTTATCTTTCGTTACTGTAGCTTATATTTCGGGGAAATTGATTGGTGATCGCAAATTAGTTCACATGAATAACTATATTAGCGCTGGCTTCCTAAGTATTCTATTAAATTACTTAATTGGCACAAATCTAATGTATCTAGCCTTAAAATTTTGGGCAGAAGCACCCGAGGGTTTCAGTTATGTAATGGCTTGGAGTTGGATGTTAGCCTATTTACCAATTGATATTGCTGTAATTATCGTCTCCATAGTTGTTCTGCCGAAACTGCGGACGGCATTAAAAAGGGCAAATTCCGGTATTGCTGAATCTTCGAGCTAAGCAATTAAATCTTATGACACCACAAAGGGGACAAACCAAATTGTCCCCTTTGCTTTAACTATTCAGCTTCACAGTCATAACCCCATTATTTATTAAGTAAATGTTTTACCGAATAAACAGGATGGTATAACATCATCCATTTTCCTGAATAACGCATAACCACTTTCATCTTTTCGCGATATTCCGGTTTATAGCAATGCACTTTACAATTAGAACAGGCTGTTTTTTCTTCCCCAAAACGGCAAAGAGAAAGTCGTTTATTAGCATAAGCTTCTAAAGCCAGACATTCTTCACAAAGTTCTGGATTATGATGTTTCTTTCGACAATATAATCTAATCATTTCTGAAACAACTTTTCTTTCTTGGCTGATGTTCGGTCCATTATTAAGTTCTTTAACATGTCCTGCCATCGTTTTCGTAAACCCCCTTTTCGAAAGATTTACTACACTATCTTAATATACCTTTAACATATCATATTT
>CALCRD010000402.1 GCA_937894355.1 uncultured Bacillus sp. | reverse complement strand
TCATTAATCATCCCGGCATTTAAGTCGGCATCAATACTCATTTGTTTTCCGGGCATCGCATCAAGTGTAAATCGAGCTGCTACTTCAGCAACACGTTCCGATCCCTTAGTGATGACCAAAAATTGTACAATAACCAAAATTAAAAAGACAACAAAACCGACTACGGCATTTCCACCGATAACAAAGTTACCAAACACTTCAATGACTTCACCCGCATCCGCTTTTGATAGAATCGAGCGAGTACTTGATACGTTTAGCGACAAACGAAATAAGGTTGTTAGCAAAAGTAGCGATGGGAAGATGGAAAAGTCCAGTGGTTCCTTGGTACTCATACTAATCAATAGAATCATAATCGATAATGATATATTGATAATTAGCAAAATATCGATCAAAAAGGTTGGTAATGGCAGTACCATCATAACAACGATCATGATGACGGCGATTAATACAATAAAGTTTTTTAGTTTCATTCCCACGCCTCCCCTCTACTTTGCTAATGTCCCTTTTACTCTATAAACATAGGCTAATACTTCTGCTACAGCCTTAAACAGTTCTTCAGGAATTTCTTGGCCGACCTCGACGCTTGCATATAAAGTCCTGGCCAATGGTTTGTTCTCCATGATTACAATTCGATGTTCCTTAGCAATTTCTTTAATTTTTAGAGCTAAATAATCGGCGCCCTTGGCAACGACAACGGGAACCTGCATTTTTCCGGCTTCATAGGCAATGGCCACCGCATAATGGGTTGGATTGGTGACGATTACCTGTGCTTTAGGAACATCCTGCATCATTCGCGCTGTGGCAATTTGCCGCTGTTTCTCTTTAATTTTGTGCTTAATTAACGGGTCACCCTCGGTTTTCTTGAATTCATCCTTCACATCCTGCTTGGACATCCGTAATTTCTTAGCGTGATCGTATCTTTGAAAAATAAGGTCAGCCACCGCGATAACAAGATAGACAGCAGCAATTGTTAAACCCAGCTTTACTAACAATGAAGCTAGATAAGATATAATACTAAGAATATCCATCTCTGGGAGTCTGAGTAATGTGCCTCTTTGTTGCCAAAGCAGCATGGAAGCGACAACAATAATTGCCGTTAATTTAAGCAAAGATTTAATAAACTCAACTAAAGTTCTTAATGAAAATATCCGCTTAGCTCCTTCGATTGGATTGATTTTGTTCAAGTCAAATTTCATTGATTCGAAGGAAATCAAAAAGCCTACCTGAGCTAGATTTGTCGCAAAGGCCGCCAGCCATGTCGCTAGAAAAATCGGCCATGTAATCAAAACAGTTTCTTTAAAGAGATTGATAAATAACAAGGGAATCGAATCTAAGGTAAGATTCCAGAGCAGAAAATCGGAAAACACTTGATGACCTAAGTTGAATAACCGCATCGCTGACTGTTTACCAAAAATCAGCAGGATAGAAAATGCTGCAAACAGGACGATGGCATTGGTTAAATCGGTACTTTTAGCAACTTGTCCTTTTTTTCTAGCATCCTGCTTTTTCTTCGGGGTAGCTTTTTCGGTTTTTTCTCCGGAAAAATACTGTAAATCTAATGAAATAAGCATGTTAACTCTTCCTTTATGGCGCTAATATCTGCAGAATTTGTTCCATTGAATGAACCATTGTGTTAACAAGCTTACCTAATACATAAAAAAAGCTTGGTAGTGTTACATATAGTGCAATGAAATGGACGACCATTTTTATCGGAAATCCCACTACGAATAGGTTCATTTGCGGAACCATTTTCGACAATATTCCCAGTGAAATATCTACAAGAAATAAAGTCCCCACTAGCGGTATGGCAATTAGAAAGGCAAGTCCAAACATATTTTTCATGATATCTAACGAAAGGATGGCCAAATTTTCCGAAACAAATGCAGGTAGCCATGCGTCCACTGGTATCCATTGATAACTTGCTAACACTCCTTTAATAAGGAGGTGATGGCCGTCTATGGTTAAAAAAAACAGAATGGCGATGACATAGTAAAATCGACCGGTCATGGCTTGTTGGATGCCCATCTGCGGATCGAACATGGTGGCCATAGCAAAGGTGCTTTGCATATCGACTAGTGATCCGGCTAGCTGGACGGCATATAACAGGATTGCTGTGAAAAAGCCTAAGGTAAGCCCGACGATTACTTCTTTTAATACGAGCATAATGAAGTCCGAATCCAGCTCCAGCAAACTATTAGGTGGCACGATTCCGACGACAAGAATGGCTGTAAAAAAGGCAAATCCCCATTTAAACGGTCCGGGAATTTGGCGGTCCATCCATAGGGGAGCGGTGATAAAAAAAGCCGATAATCGTGCAAAAACTAGTAAAAAGTAGGGAATATTGGCGAGTAAATCCATACATCTACCCTATATACCGAGCTAGGTTGCCGAAAAGATTCTGTGAAAAGTCTACTAATTTTGTAAGCATCCATGGTCCAAAAATAAGGAGACTGACAAAAACAGCAATTATTTTTGGAGTAAAGGCCAGTGTTTGTTCTTGAATCTGGGTGATTGCTTGAAAAATACTGACAATCAGACCGACAGTAAGGGCAATTCCCAAAACTGGAGCTAAAATGAGTAAGGTAAGGTAGATCGCGCTTTGTCCAAGCCCCATTATGCTTTCAGGTGTCATAAAAACTCGCTCCTTATTTAAAACTTACGAACAATGATTGGACGACTAAGTGCCAGCCATCGACTAGGATAAATAGCAAAATTTTAAACGGCAAGGAAATCAGTGAGGGCGGAACCATCATCATCCCCATCGCCATCAATACACTGGCAACGACCATATCGATAATCAGAAACGGCACAAAAATTAAAAATCCCATTTGAAACGCTGTCTTCAATTCGCTGATGGCAAATGCCGGAACTAACGCTGTCAGCGGGATATCTTGGACCGTCTCGATATTCTTAGCATCGCTGTACTCCAAAAATAGCTTTAAATCGCCTTCACGAGTTTGTTTGGCCATAAAGTCTTTCATTGGGATGCTTGCTTGTTCAAAGGCTGTTTCTTGATTCATCTTCCCGTCTAAAAAAGGTTGCAGCGCTTTGTCGTTCACTTCACTAAAGGTTGGTCCCATGATAAAAAAGGTTAATATAATGGCGAGTCCCATAATCACCTGGTTCGGTGGCATTTGCTGAGTTCCCAATGCTGAACGAATAAACGATAGAACAATTGCAATCCTCGTAAACGAGGTCATTAATAATAGAATGCTAGGCGCTACGGACAAAACGGTTAACAGTAACAAGAGTTTTATCGATAAGGAGGTTTCTTCTAACCCTCCAGAACCGCCAATATCGAGTGAAACCCCAGGGATTGTCGCAGTTTCGGCAAAAGCGGGATATTGAGCTAAGAAAAACAGTAAGGGAGTAAGCAGGAATACTTTTTTCAATCCGGCTCCCCCTTTCCTGACTTTTCTTTCGTTGTTTCGGTTTCGTCAGGCTTGGATGTCAATTCTTTAAGCTGTTGCAGGAATACATCCTTCCATTTTTCTTCGGGAGACTTTTGAAATAACGGCCATTGCCATTTTTTTTGCGACGTTTTTTTTATCAGCTGTGATCCCCAGTTTGACACGACATCCACTGGAGTTTCCGCAGCAGCGACAGCTTCGATCAGAAGTTTTTGCTCTTCACCAGGTGGGATGGTCCGAATCAGATTGACATTTTCACCGACACCAAGGATGTACAAGGTGTCACCAATCATAACAAGCTGCATCGAACGATTGTTTCCAAGCGGATGGCCAGCAATACCATAAAATGGACCGCCACCATGGTAGGTCCGTTTTTTCTGGATCACATATTTTTGCACCAGAAACAGCAGGGCAATGATTAATAGGAACGAACCGATTAATTTCAATATATAAGGGAAAACAGAAACCTCAGGGAGCTCCGCTGCTTCAGTTTCTTGTTTGTTATCCGGTTCAGAATCTTTTTGAAACTGATCGTAAACGGTCCCTTCAGCCTGGACCACCGGGTGCGGGATTAGAAAAAGCAGTAGACTAGCAGTTAGTAATAATACCCATTTTTTCGATGCATTCACGAGAATTTCCCTCTCACCTGATTTTTTTCTCTTTTTCTTGATCGGATATGACTTCGGTAATTCGGACAGCGAATTTATCATCCATGACAACCACTTCTCCAACTGCAATGGAATGGTTGTTAACCAGCACATCCACATATTCGCCAGCTAGCTTATCTAAAGCAATGATTGAGCCTTTTTTGAGCTGGAGAATTTCTCGAACCGCCTTTTGCGTTCTCCCCAATTCAAATGACACCCCAAGCGAAACATCGGTTAACAATTGTAATTGTTTTTTTTCTGCAGTAAGGGGGGCCTGTTCCAATATTGGAGAAAACTGCACCGACTGAACAGCTCCATACCCTCCGGTGTTTTGTTCCTTCACGCTTTTCGCCCCTTTCGATTTGCCAATTAAGGCGAATTTATTGAACACGCGGTGGTGATCAAATTTTTTAAAAACCCGCAGTAAGTTTATGTTGATATCCTATTTATTTACAAAGAGACTTTTTGGTGATAATGACGAATCGTGGCCATTTCATCAAGTGTATCCTGCTCTATTTTTTTCTGTTTTCGAACGAAAGAGGCAAAGGATTTGTCACGTAAAATAAGCAACATTTTTTCATCCTTCTTCTTGGTTAAAAATACTTCCTTTTTGGCAACGATTTCTTTTTCAACCTGAGTTAATCGCTCTTCAATCAGTTTCATTTTTTGATATAAAAATTTCAGATAGTCTGTTCGCTGTTTGATTACGGAAATTGTATTTTCTGTTTCTTGCTCCCAACGGTTGAGGCACTGTTCACGTTCCTCAGCGACTGAATGATGCTCAGCTATGATTAGTTCTTTTTTTCTTAATGACAAACCAAACTCGGAATATGCTTGGTCCTTTTCCTTTTCTTTGAGATTCAAAATATGGTTATATGCAAATTGAAAGGTCATCGGCTATTCTCTCCAAATTGATTAATTAGCGCTCCAACCGTAGCTGCGATAGTGGGAGATTCCGTTGTATCTTGCTTAACAAATTGATCAATCCAATCCTTCACATCCACTGCTCGGTCGATTGCCCTGTCTGTTCCCCGCTTATAAGCCCCGATTTGAATCAAGTCCTCTGCTTTTTGATAGACGCTTGTGTGTTGTTTTAGCATTTCCGAAGCATGATGGTGCTCTTTCGAGACAATATCCTTCATCACTCGGCTCACACTCGACAAAATATCAATCGCTGGATAAATCCCTTTTCTAGCAATATTTCGATCAAGGACAATATGGCCATCCAAAATTCCCCGTACTGAATCGGCAATTGGTTCGTTCATATCGTCACCATCAACCAGTACCGTATAAAAGGCAGTTATACTTCCATTTGCATTGGTCCCAGCACGCTCAAGTAATCGCGGCAACAGCGCAAACACCGATGGAGTATAACCTTTTGTAGCCGGTGGTTCACCAATGGCCAAACCAATTTCCCGCTGAGCCATGGCAAATCGCGTTACAGAATCTAGCATTAAATTAACATTCATTCCTTGATCGCGAAAAAATTCAGCAATAGCTGTAGCAATCATCGCTCCTTTAATTCGGATCAATGCTGGTTGGTCGGAGGTAGCGACAACGACAACTGATTTTTTCAAGCCTGTTTCTCCTAAATCACGGTCGATGAAATCCAACACTTCGCGCCCCCGTTCACCGATTAACCCGATGACATTGACATCGGCTTCGGTGTTTCGGGCAATCATCCCTAACAGGGTGCTTTTTCCAACACCACTACCGGCAAAAACGCCAACTCGCTGTCCCTTACCAACGGTTAACAGACCATCTATCGTACGAATTCCGACACTTAACGGAGCGGTAATTCTTGGTCGTGTTAACGGATTAGGTGGAGTGTTATCCGCTCTTGCATCAAGCAGACCATTCGGAAGATTGCTTCCATCCATTGGGTTACCAAGGCCATCCAATACTTTCCCTAGCAAATCCATCCCTACTTTGACGGTTAACGGTTTTCCTGTAGAAACAACGTCACAGCCAGGAGCAATGGAATGTATTTCCCCAAGAGGCATAAGTAACACTTTATGATTACGAAATCCTACCACTTCAGCTTTTATCGGTTTTTGTTGTAGTGCCGAATAAATAAAACAAATATCACCTAATTTGACATCAGGACCCTGAGACTCGATGGTCAAACCAATAACCTGAGTTACTTTTCCATTCATTTTGACGGGATTAACCGCTTCAAGGACTTCCAGATAGGGTTTTATATTCCAGCTACTCACGAGTTTCCTCCTGTTGGTATGACAGCAAAGCTTTCTTTATTTCACTTAATTGCACATCTATTCGGGCATCTACGCTTCCTGACTCCGTGCGAATGATGCAGCCCCCCTGTACAATCGAATAATCAGGAAACACTTTAACCTCTACTTGACCGTTATCCAGCGTCATCAGCTGCTGTCTTTGCTTTTGAACAAAGGCAAAATCTTCAGGGGCCACACCAATCGAAATTAAGGAGGTTTCGTAAACGGCATCTAAGTTTTGTTTGATTAAATGAAGCAATGCTTCAGGATGAATTTTCAGTTCCTGTTGTAAAACTTTTTTAGCTATTTCAGTCGTTAATTCGATGACAAATGGCTCAGCTTCTTTTATTACGACTGCCTTTTCCTGAAAAGCTTGTTCTAAAACTTCAGTAGACTTTTCAATCCGAGCTTTACACATCTCCTCAGCCAAATCTGTGCCATCCTTCAATCCCAACTGGTAGCCTTCCTCATAGCCGAGACGCTTTTGTTCCTCAAGCTCAGTAAGGAAACGCTCTTGTTCCTTTTGCCGCCACTCTGCTAACTCTTTTTGGACTTGCGCCTTTTGCAGCGCAAGCTCATGCTTTGTTTCTTCAATAACCTGTTTTTGGATAAATTGCGGTGATGGTTCTTCGATGACCATTACATACTCAGGAGTGCCTACGACTTTCTTTCCGTTTTTCGCTACGACATTAAATGATTTTACTAGATTAGATGACAAGATCTTCTTCCCCATTTCGAGAAATTATGATTACTCCATCTTCTTCTAACTTACGAACAATCGTCACAATTCGAGTTTGTGCTTCCTCAACATCCTTTAAGCGAACTGGCTCTGTAGATGATAGTTCTTCCTCAAGACCCTCTTCACGTCGTTTGGAAATATTGCGGAAAATCGCATCCTTTACTCCCTGACTGGTCACCCGAAGTGATAAATGAAGATCCTGATTTTGGACTTCCATTAAAATCCGTTGAATCGAGCGGTTATCTAGATAGGCAATATCATCAAAGACAAACATGCGCTGTTTAATTTCATTGGCAAGGTCGGGTTCTTCATTTTGCAGGGTCTCAAGAATATTTTTTTCGGTGCCACGGTCAGCATTACTAAGAATACTAACTATCGCCTCAATTCCACTTTGCGAATCGTGTTTTTGAGCGCTAGTCATGGTTAGTTTCTCTTGGAGCACCTGCTCCACTTGACGAACGATTCCCGGTGAAGCCATATCCATCATGGCGATTCGCCTGGCAATATCAAATTGCCTTTCAGATGAAAATGATGCGAGAATTCCCGCTGCTTTTTCCGCATCTAAATAGGATAAGACGAGGGCAATGGTTTGGGAATTTTCATATTGCAGTAAATTAAAAATCTGCACCTGCTCGACATGCTGCACAAATTGGAACGGCTTATCACTCGAACGGCTGCCCATTCGCTTTAGAAAGCCAGCAGCTTTTTCCTTTCCAAACGTTCTTTTTAATAAATCTTTAGCTGCATCAATACCTCCGTATGAGACAACATTAGCTTCAACAGCCAATTGAAAAAATTCCTTACTAACTAGCTCTTTGTCTTCGGAGTTAACTTTGCGTAGCCCAGTGATTTCTTTAGTGATACTTTCAATCTCTTTTTCCTTCAAATGCTTCATAATTTCCGCTGAGACATCAGGCCCCATGGAAAGCAGTAAGATGGCTGCCTTCTGGTTGTTTGAATAGTTTTCCATCTTAACGCCTCCTTTTCCCTAATCTCTTGATAGCCAATTTCGAAGCAATCCGACGAATTCCTCAGGCTGCTGTTTTGCCATTTGTTCAATTTGCTTTTTGATGATTACTTTTTCTTCATCTTCTTTTATTTCAAACTGCGCAACTTTTTTATCCTCAAAAGTAGGGAAAGGATCATCTACAGCAACGACCTTTGTTTTTCTTTTTCTCAGGCGACGGATTAAAGCAAACAGCATCAGCAATCCTAACACGGCTGCAGCTCCAATTAAGGCATATAATCCCCATTCAGCCAGTAAACCTACTTGTTGTTCCTTCTTCTCAACCTCAGGAGTTCCGTTAAATTCCTGAGAAAAAACCGTAATTCGCGAGGTAATTTCATCATCTGACAAGTCAGGATTATCGCTTAAGGCCGTTCGAACGACATTGGCTAAAATTTGTTGAATATTTTTTTTCGTATCGGCTTTTAAAGATTCAGGATCCTTAGCATCAGGAGGCTCCACACCAACATTAATCGTCAAATCTTCTATTTTATAAGGGCTTTGAATAATATCATTAGTAATTCTATTTACCTCGTAATTAACACGACTCTCTAATTCTTCGGAGGCATTTTCCTGTCCCGGAATTGTCGAAGGGGATCCAGGTGTGTCTGTTTGCCCCGTTCCGCTTACACTAGTAGAATTACTATTTTCGTTATATGATTTTGTAATCTCTTCAACACTAACAGCAATGCCTTCATTAGTCGTTTCATCTGTAGGAACAACAAGATTCTCTTTGGTTTTAACCTGGTCAAAATTTAATCGGACAAAGGTTTGAATCAATACTTTATTTTGACCCATAATCGTTCCTAGCAATTGTTGAAGCTGTCTCTGAATATCATTTTCGATATCTTTTTGGATTTTCCGCTGCTTGGCAAAGTCGTCTAACGAACCAGTTGTTTCTTGTGGATTATCAAGACCCTGTCCGCCCTGGTCAGTCATCACGATGTTTTCCTTTGGTAAATTCGGGATACTTTTTGAAACCAAATGATATAAAACTTGAATTTGTTTCGCTTCAAGGTTATATCCTGGCTCAAGCTTAATCACCACAGATGCTGAAGACTTTTCCGAAACATCTGGCCTTACAAACAAGCTATTCTGCGGCGTAGAAAGCACAACCGCTGCACTTTTAACACCTTCTACATGGCTTAACAGATTGGCTACTTCTCCTTGAAGAGCTTCTCGTTCCATTGCATCGAGCTGCCGATCCGTAGCACCAAACTGCAGGTCCTTGGTCATATCATAAAAGCTGATATTCCCAGTTTTCGGAAGTCCTTTAGCCGCCATTGAAACCAATAAATCAGAAGCATCAGCTTGAGGAACGAGGATGCTTGTGCCATTGTCTCCCAATTTATACTTTGTATAGCCATCTCTATCTAATTCCGCTTTGATATCGCCGATTTCCTTTTGACTCATTTCATTGGTATACAACGGGATATAGGTAGGTTTTGATACAAAATAAATAGAGAGCGACAAGGCCGCAACGACTGATATGAAAATCCCGATAAATAAAAATCTGCGCTTTTTACTGACCGAATTCCAATATTCCAGGTATTTTGTTTTTAATTCTCGTAATTGTTGGATCATCGCTCACTCCACTATTTCTTTGTATACTTTTTTATTTGCTGTGTAATTGTAACGTGTTGATTTTTGCGCTGGTCCGCTCCCGTACCTTACTGGTCGCATGACTATCCTCCGCTTTTCTAATTAAACCTGCATTCTCATCATTTCTTGATAGGCTTCAACCGCTTTGTCTCGTACTTGGGTTGTTAATGTTACGGCAATCGTGGCCTTTTGGGCAGCGATAGTTACATCATGTAAATTTATTGGTTCACCTTTTGCCAAGGAAAGCGATTTAGCATCTAAATCCTTCACTGCTGCATCCGTTTCATTGATATACTGATTCAACAGCGTGCCAAAAGAAGTTGAACTTTCCGTTTCTGTTGTAGCCTGTGGTTTAGTAATATTTAGTAAGCTTGCCGGTTGGATATTTGAAATGTTCATTGCCTAATCCCCTCCTTAGCGGCCAATTTCTAATGCTTTTACCAGCATTGATTTTCCAGCATTAAACGCCGTTACATTAGCTTCATAGTTTCTGGATGTCGTCATTAAATCCACCATTTCCTTGGTCACATCAACATTGGGCAGCAATACATATCCTTGCTCGTTGCTATCAGGGTTTGCTGGATCATACACTGGTTTAAACGGTGTCTGATCCTCGACTATTTTAGTAGCCCGAACTCCCTGGAGGGACAATTCAGTTTCTAAAAAACTTTGGAATGGTTTTGCATGAGCTGTAGTCACTTCGGCCATTTTTCTTCGATAGGGAATCCACTCACCATTGACAAATTCGCCTCTAGTTGTGTTGGCATTGGCAATATTAGCGGAAATCACATCTAATTTTAGACGATTGGCTGTTAGAGCTGATCCACTAATTGAAAGAGATTGAAAGATTGATGACATTTTCCTTTAACCCCTTCCCCTAATCGTGGTTTTCAATAAATTAAACTGTTCATTTATTCCATATGTTAAAGATTGATATAAAAGCGTATTTTTACTCATTTCGGTCATTTCATAATCTAAATCGACACCATTGCCGTTATTATGATAAGTCGGTGTTTCGGTAACAAGCCTTGGTGTTGGTGGATTTCCACCGGTTCCACCAAATGGTATATGCTTACCATTAGTACGTTTGCTAACAAATGTATGATTAACTTCTTGTTGTAAAAGTTCCTCAAATACTACTCTCGTAGGTTTGTAATCTGGTGTATCAACGTTGGCGATATTATTGGATATGGACTTTTGACGAAGCGCTGAAGCGTCTAACGCTTTTGACATGATTCCGATAATTTGATTCATCTGTTTTTATCACCCACCTATTCCTTCTTTTTTTGACACCATTCGATAATATTCTACACGAATGATTCCACTATTAAAATGAAAAAAAAGGCAACATTTCTATATTATAAAAATAAATTTTATATTAACTGGAGTTTATTGCTATAAAAAGCCACTTTGAATCTTAGACTGATTTTGCTGCTTTCATCGCTTGCGACCAGGTAAGTTTCAACTGTTGCACCAGCCCTTCTATTTCTTCAAGAATGGTGATATCTTTTGAGACATTGGCTTCAATCAATCTCCGTTTTATATATTCATATAATGTTAGCAACGATTTTGAAATCTCATATTCAGTATTTAAGGTAACCGTTAATTCCGTGATAATTTCTTGGGTTCTGATAATCAGAGAATGGGCTTTCTCCAAATCCTTGTTGTTGATGGCCATTTTTGCCTGTTGGAGAAACTTCACAGCGCCATTATAAAGCATCAAGGTAAGCTCTTCCGGCTTTGCGGTTGTCACTTGGTTTTTTTGATAAACTTCATGTGGGTTCACCATCATTATTTCCTCCTCGATTCACTTCTTTTGATCATAAAACACACCTTTAGAAACTGGGATTAAATCCTCATATTGCTTAGTAAGGTATTGTTCATTTTTTGCAAACCGAACTTGATTGCTTAGCTTTTTCAAAGATTGCTGCAGCTTCGGTCCGATGATCTTTTCGATTGACATCACTTCAGAGAGCAAGCCTTGGATTCGTTGGTTGGTGAGGATTTTCCCGGCCTCTATGTCCAGCTTGTCTATAGTTGAAATACTTTGCTGGCGTTGCTCTAATAAAGGAAGTAAATCATCCTCTTGGCCACGAACCAT
This sequence comes from uncultured Bacillus sp., assembly GCA_937894355.1. Taxonomy (GTDB): domain Bacteria; phylum Bacillota; class Bacilli; order Bacillales; family Cytobacillaceae; genus Bacillus_BU. The sequence continues at coordinate 20,282 of CALCRD010000402.1, read as the reverse complement.
AGCTTCTAACATTTTTGCAGTGAGCTCTAAGTATTGTTGTAAAAGCGTTTCTTTTTCAGTAATCATCCCTTGAAACACCTACTTTTATAAAAAATAACCCTGCCTGACGAGTGGAGTTACTGCCCGTTTATGTGAGAAAATGACGATTGGCAAATTTCCTTGATTCGTACTCCGAAATGCTCTTCGATGACCACTACCTCGCCTTTAGCAATCAGCTTACCATTCACAAAAACATCGACTGATTCTCCTGTTAACTTATCTAACTCAACAATCGACCCGCTCGTTAACTCAAGAACCTCACTAATTTTCTTTTTGGTTCTACCAAGTTCGACCACGATTTCTAACGGAATATCCAGCAGTAGCTGTAAATTCATCGCTTCTTCCGAGGTTTTTTCAACTTCATTTGATTCTAGCTCTTGAAACTGAAACGTTTCTTCAGAGGCAGTCGATTTGGTTTCCCCAAGAAGTGCATCCATTTCCTCTTGTGTAAGTTTCCCCTTGTCATTCATTTTTGCTTTCTCCTTCAATTACCGTCTCAATTTTCATAGCCACTCTAGATTTTTTCGTTCCCGGATGAGCTAAAAACTTAATTTCTTCATTGACCTTTATTTGCAGCGGCTCATCGACAAGCTGGTTCAATTGAATGACATCATTCACAGCCAACCATAAGAATTCATCTATGGTAATCTTTGCTCGTCCCAATTCCGCAATGACTGGAACATTTAAGTGTTCTATTCTCCCTTGTAAAAATGCACTCTCTTCTTTATTTTTCTCAAGCTGCCCATGACCAAACCAATTATGCGAGGATAGCTGCGGGATAAACGGTTCTAATAAGATATAAGGAATACAGAGGTGCAACGCTTCTGAAATTTTCCCCATCGTTACTTGAAAAGTAAGAACAATCACCGTTTCCGTCGGAACTGCTAACTGCAAAAACTGGGGATTAGTTTCCAGATTTAGCACCCTAAGCTGGAGCTCTATAATATCATTCCAGGATTTCTGGAGAATTTGGATAATACTCTGAACTAGTCCCTTTAGGACATTTTTTTCGATTGGCGTTAAGGCTACTCGTTCTCTCTCGCCAACAATTCCCTGTCCGCCCAAAAGTCGATCAATCATCACTAAAGCCATTTGCGGATTCATATCCATAACCATGCGGATTTCTTTTCCTTCTGCTTCGAACACACTTAAAATGGTCGTCAGCGGGAGTCCGTTAATAAACTCCTCATACATCATTTGTCCGACAGAGGTAATTTCAATTTGGACAGTTGAACGGAGCTCAGAAGAAATTGACGAAGAGAGCTGGTATGCAAAGTTTTCATGGATTCGCGTAAGTACCCGCACCTGTTCCATTGATAAACGTAATGCTTTTTTAAAATCATAAACTCTTACATTTTCCACTGACATACTGTCCTTATTGCTTTGTGTTTGGGAATTCGATACACGGATGTCCATTCTTTCACCCCTCTCTCATAAAATTGGAGCATTAACAAAGAAAAGAACGATACCATTCCGAAGAATAGTCTCGCCCCTTAACGATAGGATCGATCTAATTTCGGCAGCTGGCTGACATATTGTATTTACAATTTAGCCCCTATAGCTTTGCGTCACTGAGTTTCCCTAGGTTTGCCATTATTTAATATTGTCTGAGATTAACCTAAGTTACTTTTGGCAACATTTTTTATCAAACGGTCATAATACCCAAAGAATAATCTAATAATTTATTAAAGTTTATTAACGTTTTAAATTAATAATTTCTTCTAACACTTGGTCAGAGGTTGTAATAATCTTAGAATTCGCTTGCAGCCCACGCTGAGCAATAATCATTTCCGTCATTTCTTCAGAAAGGTCGACATTGGACATTTCTAGTTGACCAGCGATGAGTTGCGAATTGCTAGGCAGTAACGATTTAATATCTGGGTTTGAATCAGCATTGGTGGTTAAGGAATATAGGGATCCACCCTCCTTCTTTAATCCACTTGGGTTGGTGACAGATACTGTTGTTATTTGAACTGCAGTTTTACCTACACCAGGTGACGCTTCAGTTGATCCATCACTTTTAAGACCAATAACTTTCCCATCAATTGCTACAGTAAAAGAAATAATGTCAGATTCCAGAGTTATCGGGTTTCCAGTTGAATCAAGTAACAGCATTCCATCAGGGTTTACAATCTGATTTAATCCATCAAGAGTGAAGTTTCCGGCTCTTGTCAAGAATTGATCCCCGTTTGCATCTTGAACAGCAAAAAATCCGTTTCCGTCAATATATAAATCTGTTGTTCTATTTGTAATGGTAGGACTTCCTGGTGAGAATACACTTTGGATATTTGCAACCCTTGTTCCTAGTCCAATTTGTAGTGGACTAATCCCACCTTGTGAGGTGGTTGGAGTGGTTGCATCTTTGATAGTTTGGCTAACTACTTCTTCAAACACGACTGTGCCTTTTTTGAAACCTGTTGTGTTTACATTTGCGATATTATTACCAATTACATCTAATTTTGTTTGGAATGCCTTTAATCCTGACACACCTGAATTTAATGAACGTAACATTTTTGTTCCTCCTCTTATTTATCTACTTCTATAGAAAGGATATTGCTTGATGGAACTTCTTGATCTCCAACTTTAAAATATACAAGATTGTTCTTATACTTGACCCCTGTAACGACGCCACTTTCTTGCTCAAACGTTGCTGGGTTCGTCCAAGTCACTTTCTTATCGAGCATATTTGAGTATTGACTTAAATTATTGTCATTTTGCAAATATGACGTTAATGACTTGTTTAAGTTCGAGAGCTGTTCTAAAACGCTCAACTGGGCCATTTGCGAAATGAATTCCCCGTCCTGCATCGGTTGAGTTGGGTCTTGGTTTTGCAGCTGTGTAACCATTATTTTTAAAAATGCTTCTTTCCCCAATTCCTTTGAAGCTGGACTCACAGTTGGATTGGTCGTCCTGTAGGAGTTTAGCGGATTAATCGACGTCAAATGTTTCCCTCCCTTAAGCTGTGGTATTAATATGAGATACCCATTCTGAATCGTAGCCAACATCCCGGTACTCTTTCTCTTGGTTATGTACGATTCTTTCATTTCTTTTTCTTGTGTCTTGTGAACCTTGTCTAGTGTTTGAATCACCTTTTTGTGAAAAGGGTCCCATGAACGAAGAACTATTTTGCTGAGAAATATTTATTTTTTCCACCTGAAAGCCTTGCGCTTCCAATGCTATTCGTAAAGATTGAACATTGGATTCTAGTAATTCCTTACCAGATGCGGTGGTAGCAATAAATTCTGCGGTCACTTGGCTATCAACGATTGAAACCTTCACATCAATTTTTCCTAAATGTTGTGGTGAAAGAGTGAACACAGCCTCGATTCCATCACCGGCATTTTGGATACTCATTGCTGTTTGGAGAAACTTAAACACATCTTTTGTGAATTGTGATTCACGAATCGGAACAGAAAATACGGGCTTTTCCCAAACCTGGATTTGTTGATAAGGTTGGGGATTAATTTGTTGCAGGGAATGATTAATTAAGATATTTGGTTCAGGTGGTGCATTCCCGCTCATTTGCTGATTTTCTGGCCTTTTTTGCTGGTTAGTTTCCTTTTCGGAAACGCTTTGATTTTGAAGCGGTTGAGTTTCTGTTTTGTATTCAGGGTAAGGACTGTTTTGGGCTATTGGCTGTTTGTTTGGTGTCTCAAACTGTGTTTTTTGTTTTGACGAGTTCTCTTCCTCAAGATCTGTTCCTTGGATAGTTGGCCGTTGTAATGGAATCTCAGGTGTCTCCAGTTGTATTGGTTTGGTTTGATCACCGATAGGAACAGTTTTTGTTTCCTGCTGTTGTATAGGATTCTCAGTCGGTTCAGGATATTTCACTTGTGTTTGGTTTAAAGACTCAACAGTTTGTTGATTAATCTTTTGAACCGGAACCTCGGTTGCGTTAGGTTTCTTCGGCTCTGAATTTTCAACAGAAACTATATCTTGAGCAAACTTTAGAGCTTTTGTGTTATCAACAGGAGCCGATTGCTTCATTTCTTGTTGAACACCCTGATTTGGACTTTGTTCATTAGGCTTTGATACTGGTACTTCAGTTGAATTCGATATCTTAGGCTCTGGGTTATTAACAGGAACTGGCTCTTGCACTAACTGCTGTGCTTTTGTGTTATCAACAAGAGCAGATTGCTTCACCTCTGGTTGAACAACTTGATTTGCACTTTGTTCATTAGGCTTTGATAACGGTACTTCAGTTGACCTCAATATCTTAGGATCTGGGTTATCAACAGGAACTGGCTCTTGCACTAACTGCTGTACTTTTGGGTTATCAACAGGAACCGGCGCTTGCACTAACTGCTGTGCTTTAGTTTTATCAACAGGAACCGATTTCTTCATTTCTGGTTGAATATCTTGATTTGCATTTTGTACATTAGGCTTTGAAAACGGTACTTCAGTTGACCTTGATATCTTAGGCTCTGGGTTTTTAACAGGAACTGACTCTTGCACTAACTGACGTGTTTTTGTGTTATCAACAGGAACCGATCGCTTCAATTCTGGTTGAACAACTTGATTTACACTTTGTTCATTAGACTTTGATAACGGTACTTCTGTTGAACTCGATATCTTAGGCTCTGGGTTATTAACAGGAACTGACTCTTGCACTAACTGTTGTGCTTTTGTGTTATCAACTGGAACTGATTGCTTCATTTCTTGTTGAACACCTTGATTTGCACTTTGTTCATTAGGCTTTGAAAACGGTACTTCAGTTGACCTTGATATCTTAGCCTCTGGGTTATCAACAGGAACCGACGCCTGTGCCATTGACTGTGGTTTTGTTTTATCAACAAAAGCTACTTGCTCCATTTCTGGTTGAACAACTTGATTTGCACTTTGTACATTATGCTTTGATAACGGTACTTCTGTTGTCTTCAATGCCTTTGGCTCTTGGTTATCAACAGGAACTGACTCTTGCGTTAACTGCTGAACTTTAGGTTTATCAACAAAATCTGATTGCTCCATTTCTGGTTGAACAACTTGATTTGGACTTTTTTCATTAGGCTTTGATAACGGTACTTCAGTTGAACTCGATATCTTAGGCTCTGGGTTATTAACAGGAACCGATGCTTGTACTATTGGTTGTGGTTTGATGTTATCAACAAAAGCTGATTGCTTCACTTCTGGTTGAACACCTTGATTTGCACTTTGTTCATTAGGCTTTGATACTGATACTTCTGTTGTTTTCGGTACCTTTGGCTCTTGGTTATCAACAGGAACTGGCTCTTGTGCTAACTGCTGTGGTTTGGTGTTATCAACAAAATCTGGTTGCTTCAATCCTAGTTGAACAACTTGATTTGCACTTTGTTCATTAGGCTTTGATACTGGTACTTCTGTTGTCTTCAGTGCCTTTGGCCCTTGGTTATTAACAGGAACTGGCTCTTGTGCTAACTGACGTGTTTTTGTGTTATCAACAGGAACTGATTGCTTCACTTCTGGTTGAATAACTTGATTTGCACTTTGTATATTAGGCTTTGAAAACGGTACTTCAGTTGACCTTGATATCTTAGCCTCTGGGTTATCAACAGGAACCGACGCCTGTGCCATTGACTGTGGTTTTGTTTTATCAACAAAAGCTACTTGCTTCATTTCTTGTTGAACACCTTGATTTACACTTTGTTCATTAGGCTTTGAAAACGGTACTTCTGTTGACCTTGATATCTTAGGCTCTGGGTTATTAACAGGAACCGACGCCTGCGTCATTGACTGTGGTTTTGTTTTATCAACAAAAGCTGCTTGCTTCATTTCTTGTTGAACAACTCGATTAGGACTTTGTTCATTAGGCTTTGATACTGGTACTTCTGTTGTCTTCAGTGCCTTTGGCTCTTGGTTATTAACAGGAACTGGCTCTTGCGCTAACTGCAGTGCTTTTGTGTTATCAACAAAATCTGGTTGCCTCAATCCTTGTTGAAGAACTTGATTTGGACTTTGTTCATTAGGCTTTGATACTAGTACCTCTGTTGACTTGGGTGTATTCGTCTCTTGGTTATTAACAGGAACTGGCTCTTGTGCTAACTGATAAGCTTTTGAGTTATCAACAGGAGCAGTTTGCTTTACTTCTGGTTGATTGACCAGAACATCAGTCTTTAGTATTGGAACTTTAGTTATCTCCGGTGTCTTTGACTTTTCGTTATCAACAGGGAACGAAGATTGTCTCACCGTTTCAACAGTATCCACAGCCTTTCTTATCAACTGTGGTTTTGTGTTTTCCACAGGAGCTATTTGGTTCGATTCTGTTGTAGTGCTTGATACTTCTGCATAGACATTTATCTGTTGTACTGGAACTTCAATCGGTTTTGTGTGTTTTTCATTTTGATAGTTATTAGTAACCCTTTCTTGAAATATCGGCTGTGGTTTGCTGATATTCAAAGGATTAAACGACTTTTCGTCTGGTTGAATTCCAATAGAAGCACCAACTTGTACAGGGGTCTTTTGTTCAATAACCTCAGTTGAATTGGGGTACTTTAATCTGGAATAATCGACAGTAACAGATTCTTCCGCAATGGGTTGAGGTTTGGTGTTATCCTCAAGAACTGATTTCTTAGTAGATTCATCGACTTGTAAATTAGTATTTTGTACTGAAACTTCCAATGGTATTGTTTGTTTTGTATTGGAAGATTCAACATTTATTTCTGTGTGTGTTATAAGATGTGGTTTGATGTTGTCCCCAGGGTTATATAGCTTTTCTTCTGGTTGAATACTAGATTGATCTACTTTTACATTGTTCACTGTTGGATTCGGTAAAATCGGTTCTGGAGAAATCGAAGCTTTAGCTACCGTCTGAGGTATAGTGTTATCTCTAGCAATCAATTCCTTCATCTCTGTTTCAATACCAGAAGCGCTGAATTTAAAGTTGGATTTATCAGGAATTTCAGTTAATATTGCTTGCTTTTGATTTAGATTAGAAACTGCATTTAGCTCCTGTGGTATTGCGCGTGATTGCGTATTATCTATAGGATCTGGGTTCTTTGCAACTGCTTTGTTCTCTATATTTTTGACTTGTTTATTAAAGCTTTGCGGTAGAGATTCAGTGAGTCTTTTTGTCTTTAAAGTTAATCCCGCAACTTCATTCGAAGTTTGCACATTTGGTTTTGGTTTACTGTTATCATCCAGTTCTGTTTCCGTCACTTCTAATTGTTTAGTGAATTCAGCAATTTCCTCATTAATAACCGGAAACGGAACATTCACTGGTATTGGCTGTTGAACTGAATGTTCATTGAATGATATTAGCCGATTTATTTGCTGTGAATCGATGTCCTCAATCGGCTCCAATTTTTGGGCAAAGTCTTTAAGTGCAGAATCGTCCAATAACGGCATTTGTTCTTCAGAGTTTATTTTTTTCAAAAAAAGGTCCTGACTCTTTTCTTGAAGAAAGGGTGTAGTTAACGAATTATGTATATTTGCTGACAGTTTTACTTTTAGAGTAGGAAAATTACTGGCGTTAGGCATAATTCGAAAATTGTTGATCATTTCAAATCTACTTTTGCCTTCCAAATTCTCAATAACTGGTTTATTTGAAAGCTGTAGCAAAGTATCAAATGATGCGGAGGTCTCCCCTTCCTTCCCTGTCGCTTTACTCGAAGTGTTTACTCCAACAATATCCAAGGCTGAAAGTTTGATATCGCATCGCCACCTTTCATCTAAAACTTTACTATATAAGAATAAGAATACTTGTTTTCCAGCAATCTCACAATATAAAAATTTGACAGTCTCCAAATCTTTTCATCAAATAGTTACATTAGGGATAAAAAAAGATAAAATAGAGTTATTACCTTATATAACGGGAGTGAACAAGGTGAACATCGGATCGATATCCAGCAATCCCTTATTGTATACAGCTATTTCCAAAAATAAACCGTCTGGACAAAACGATAATTCTAATTATCCCAAAATAATAAACAGTTCATTTGAACTGCTTTTAGAACAAGCGCTTCTTCAAGCAAAATTAACAAACATCTCAACTGGTAAGAATGACTCAACATCCCTGTTTAATGTTATGAATCCAGTTAATTTCACATCCTTAGGATTATCTACAGTTCCCCCAGAGACTAGTAGCGCTTATTTAGAAATGTTGTCGGCTATATTAGGACAAGGAAATACAGACTTAGGCAGGAGGGCTTCTATAGGAGCAGATCATTCTTACATAGAAAAGGCGGCAACTTCTTTTGGGATTGGAAATTTATCTGTTGTTGGTAACACACTCCAATATCAGGATATTAGTGTTGCTTCGCTTGATTCTTTTCTAAAAGGAAAGCTACAGAATACCGGTGAATTATTTGTGGAGGCAGGTAAGAAACATGGGATTAACCCGGCTTTTCTGGCAGCCATTTCGATGCACGAAACAGGAAACGGGACTTCCAACGCAGCACGTTTTAAAAATAACGTTGCCGGAATGATGGGGAAAAACGGCTTAAAATCGTATGAATCAGTTCAAGACAGCATTTTCGATATGGCACGGAACCTACGAAACAACTATCTGAATCAAGGAAAAACAACAGTCTCAGCGATTGGAGCTAAATATGCTCCAATTGGCGCTAGTAATGATCCGACTAATTTAAATAATCATTGGGTAACAGGTGTGGAGACCTATTTTGATAAAATAACAAAGAAGACCGATTTCTGATTAGAAATCGGTCTTCTTTGTGTATTCTATTGCCCCATTTGCTGGTATAACCACGAGCCTTGAGAATTATATTGAGCCACCGCCTTTTCCATTGCGGTGAATTGGCGATAATACTGGGCTTCTTTTCTGGCCAATCTCTCGGTTTGCATCGAAATATCTGTTTGAAGCCTTGAAAGCAGTTTCCCAATAACACTTTGATCATTTTGTGCGTTACCAGTCGAACCCGCTTTATTGGTTAAATCTTTTATTCCTTGTTGGGAATCATCATAAAGGCGATTAATCAGGCCATTCGTTCCTTCATTGGTAACTCCAGTTTGGGTAAATAATTTTTGAACGCCATCTGAATCATTTTCCAGAGCCTCGCGCAGTTTTGCTTCATCAAGATATAGCTTACCCTTATCTGTATAGCTTTTCGATGAAATCCCGATTGAAGCAAGTGTGTTATAGTCGCTTCCGGTATTTACAGCGGAACCCATTGCATTGCGCATCTTATTAATTAACCCTGCGAAAATTCTGTCATTCCGTAGCAGACCACTTCTTGACTTCTGTTCCCAAAGTTCAATTTGTTTTTCAGCCATCTCCGTCTTTTGGTCTTCTAACAAAGGTTGATAGTCTTTATAGATAGGTTCACTTATAGCTTTATTCATTTTGTCTAATAACTCGTTATATTTATCCACAAAGTCTTTTATGTTTTTAATTTGAGCATCAACGCTTTTCGAAACTGTCACCGAACTAGTAGTTAGATTTCCACTAGTGTCATAGGTAGTATTTTTTAGCGCAAAATTAACCCCCATAATTGTGACGTTGTTTGTAGCAAGATCATTTACCTCAGTTCCATTCACAACAATACTCGCATTTTTCCCATTAACCTGTAATGTATTAATACCAAGAGTAGTGTTCAAAAAGTCTTGACCTTCTGGCGATGTTGAGCCTAAATCAATCTTAACATCGGCACCTGTTGCCTTCGTTCTAATAATAAATTGTTTTAAAGTTGGATCATATATCGCTTGTAGTCCCAAACTTTTTCCAGAACTATCCTTAGCACCGTTTATTTTTGCAACTACATCGCCGATTGTTTCGGTTGTCTTAATCTCGATATTTGCAGTTTGAACTATTGCAGGATTTTTGGAATCATTATTTACTTTAATCTCAACAGTTGTATCGGCTGATAATGAACGGGTTCCTTGGTCATTAAGCTTTTTAGTAGGATCCAAAACAACATTATTTCCGACAAAACTTGCTGTTTCCGCAAGTTGTTTCACAGAAACTGAATATGTACCTGTCATAGCATTTCCTGTTGCGGTTGCTGATACTGCATTTGATTGACTTGATGCAATATCAAAACTGTTAAAAGCACTAGAAAGTTTCATATTAAATAATGTATTGGCTCGAAATGCATAGAAATCACTATTCCACTGACGATAAGTCTCGCTTAGCCATGTTTGTTTTTGCTGCTTCTGTTTAAGCTGATTAAGTTTAACACTTTCAGCATTCATTAACTGTTTTACAATGGAATCAGTATCTAATCCTGTAGCAAACCCTGAAATTCTTGTAACAGCCATAGAAATCACCTCATTTTTTATACCTACCTATAAGTATCGGCCTTATTTCAAAATAATAATAGGGTTGACATAGGGATTGTAACAAAACGTTTAAATCTTTTTCTATTAAATAAAAAATAGACCCTAGAAGTTCCTAAGGTCAATTTAGCAAAATCTCTACACTCGTTTGTCAAATAATAATCCAAGCTGTTCCTTTGCCTCTGAAACCATTTGCAAAAATTCCTCTGATGGAATTTGTACAAGTACTTCCTTAGATATTTCATCAATTACTCTAACAAAATACTTTCCTGAGTCTTCATGTAATTGGAAGTCAAGATGTGTGGGTTTGAACACTTTATTAAATGACTCAAGTGCATCTTTTACCTTTTCTGCGGTAATCTCCACCGCCTGAACAGCTTTTTGGTTTTCTTGCACTTGTTTTTTTGCTTGAACAGTTGGCTGTGATTCACTTTCATTTCTCTTTATTATAGAAGGTGAAGGGTTACTGGGATAAACAGTTGAATTAGCATTAACCTTCAGCATCTGCATCAACTCACTTATAAAAAATTTCAAAAAATGGACTCTAGCAAACCTAGAGTCCATTTCAAATCACCTAAATTAACGAAGAAGTTGAAGTACTCCTTGTGGTTGTTGGTTCGCTTGCGCCAACATAGCTTGTGCAGCTTGTGCAAGAATACTGTTTTTACTGTTTTCCATGACTTCCCGCGCCATGTCGACATCTCTAATACGGGATTCCGCTGCAGTTAAATTTTCTGATTGAGCATTAAGATTGTTTGTTGTATATACTAATCTATTTTGGGCAGCACCAAGGCTTGACCGTTGACCTGAAACTGTACTAATAGCATTATCAACAGCTGTTATTGCAGATTTAGCATTTGTATGGTCTGTAATATTTAACGCATTTATTGACAAAGCGCTTGCTGACATATTCCCTATAGTGAGAGACATTTCTTGGTCTTCATTTGCACCTGTTTGAATTGTTGCCCCTGCAGCTGCACCAGTTATAATCGTTAAACCAGTAAATGCCGTTCCACCAACTGCATAGTTAGAATCAGTTTTAATTTTAACCCCTAGGGAATCAAAGTTAAAAGTATCACCTGCTGCATATGTTCCTTTTATAATCTTTTGGCTATTTCCAGCTAAATCTGCGAGTGTAATTTCAGTAATGGTTTCAGTGATTGTATACGTTTCTGAAGCTTTTGCACTAGAAACGTCAATATCAGAAAGGTTAGCTAAACCAATTACAGATGTGTTTAAAGTTCCGGTATTAGTCATTTGAATCCCAAATTTACCATCAAGAAGAGCCTTCCCATTAAACTTTGTATCAGAAGCAATACTATCAACTTGTTCAACAAGTTTACCCATTTCTGTTGCAATTGCTGTTCTATCAGTTCCTTCCAATGTATCACTTGAAGCTTGGACAGCCAATTCACGTAAACGTTGAAGAACTGAATGGGTTTCATTCAAACCACCTTCAGCAGTTTGGATTAACGATATTGCATCTTGTGAGTTACGAGCAGCCTGATCTAATCCTCGGATTTGAGCACGCATTTTTTCGGAAATTGATAAACCTGCCGCATCATCGGATGCACGGTTTATACGGAGACCAGTAGAAAGCTTCTCCATGCTTTTTGCTTGATTTGCATTATTCATCGTTAGTTGACGATATGTGTTCTGCGCGGAAATATTGTGGTTAATAATCATGTTTATGTACCTCCTATTCAATGATAAGGAACGAATTCCTTTCTACATTTATGTATCGACAGGATTTGTGGGGGTGTAGAGAGAAATCGGTTATTTATTTTTGTGCAATAATGACAAAAGTGTGACTAACCATTAATGAATCTAGTTTAATGGTTAGTCACACTTTATTTTACTGGCACTTTTCTTCGGTTGTTGGTGATGGCGGTGATGTCTTTGGATAGTTTTATTCTTTCTCCTTGGGTTAGGTTGGCGAATTCTACACCGTAGAAGATTTTTTGTTTGTAGAGGCTTTCGCTTTTTCGAATTAATTTCCCTTCGAATTTACAGTCATGACCATTAATTTTAAACTTCACATTAATAAATACCTTTTTTCTAATTGGGAGGTCAATTTTGGCTTCTATCCCTACTCCTCCTGCGCTAATATCCACGATGTCGCAAGTTTCCTTTTGATAAGAAACGATGTCTCCTATTTTAGTAATTTCCAATACGACATTTTCAATATTCACTCTTAATCTAAAGTAATCTCGCTTTTTATTAGGGGAGTTGGGTTCTTCCTCATATTCTTTTTCACCAAAAACGGTTGTTTTATCTTTGGACTTAGTTTTGAAATAAATAATGAATCCGATTATCAGGCCTGCCACTCCAACTAAAAGTATTAGTTGTTTGACATCAAGTTGTATGAAATCCATCCTTCCTCCTCCAAATCCACTTTTTTAACAATCTAAAAAGACAACCCCATCTCCTAATAAAATGGGGTTGCATAAATCTATTAAACTCATTTTAACTCTATGTATTAGCGTAAAAAATTGACTAATGACAATTGAATCATGCGACCACTAGCTTGGAGTGATCCTTGGATTGCCGCCTCTTGTAACGATAAGTCAGTAAAGGCTTTGGCGATGTTGGTATCTTCGGCATCCGATAGCATTTTTGTTTGTAAAAAACTGGCCTGATCTAATTTATTAATGGCTGATTCTAATAGGTTTTGGTTAGTTCCGATGATGACATTTTGGCTTAAGAGATTTTCCATTTGCTCGTCGATAGAGGTTAACAGGGCATTTGGATTTTCTCCATTTTCTAAGGTTTCTGCAATGGAACCGATTGTGTCGATTAAATTTTTCCCGTCAACTGGAAAACCAAAGACCGTGTCCGCATTTACATTGACCGTTACATTAACAGCTTGGCCGATATTCCAATGAAGTGCGTCTTGACCTGTTTGCCATTCACCTTCGCTATAAGGCGGAGCTGTATAGTTTGTTCTGGAAAAAAGGTAGCGATCGCCCAGGGTTGTGTTGGCGATATTGTTCACTTGCTGCTGAAGGGAACGAATTTCCTGAGCGATATCTTTCTTGTCGCTGGCATTGGCTGTATCATTACTACCTTTTACAGTTAGTTCACGAATTCGGTGCATGACGTTGGTTAAGCCTTGCAGGGCATCGTCGATGGCTTGCATGACATCTGCTCCGTCTTGGGCATTTTTTTGATATTGTTCAATTTTCATGATTGATGATTGGTGTGATAGTGCTTTTAAAACCTCTTGTGGGTTATCGGATATTTTTTCGTATTTTTTTCCGGACGATATTTGGGCATTGGTGGTTGCCATTGCCTGGTTATTCTTGTGCAAATTCCGGATAAATTGTTGGCTCATCATTTGTTGAGTTACGCGCATTTTGTTCCCTCTTTTCTGACACTTATAACTGGTTTTATTTTTAGGCTCTGTTAAACTTGGCTGTTGATTTCCGCTCCAGACACTCCGCTCCAATCAACAATGTGTTCAAAATCAACATTTATCATTAACAGAGCCTATTTTTAAAGAGTAGCTTTATCTCATTCCGTTGATTAGTTTGTCTAGCATTTCGTTTACGGCTGCTACGTAGCGGGCTGCGGCGTTGTAGGCTTGTTGGTAGCGAACCATGTTGGTTAGTTCCTCGTCAATGGAAACACCGGATATTGATTGTCTTTGGGTATCTATTTGTTGGGTTGTAGCACTTGTGTTGTCACTCCAACGCTGGGCGATTTGGACTTCGGTTCCGATTTTGCTAAGGACCATTTGATAGAAGTCATTGATGGTTGTTTCGGGTTCAGCTATTTTGATTTTTCCTGACAAGGCATCTGCCATGGCGATTGCGTTAGTGCCGTCCCCTGGTTTGTCTGATTTTGCAGCAGCTATTTTGTGGGGAGCGTTCGTGAGAATCGGGTTAATGATCATATCTGCTGCACTTGTTGGCGCTATAGTCGGGTTATCTTTATTTACAAAAAAAAGATGTTTTTCTAATGGTGCAGTTGTATCTAGGTTTCTGGCGCCATCGCTGGTGTGGATGGCGTTTAGGGTGTTGGCGATTGCTGTTGCTAGGGTATTGAGGTTGGCTTTTAGGGTCGGGATGGTGCCTGCTGTTGTTCCGTCAGCCGCTGTGTAGCCATGGGTTTCGAGTAGCCCTTTGAGTTGTCCTCCCCCGATTTGGACGGTTGTGCCGGCGATTTTGGCGGTACCGGTTTTGCTGTCGATGGTTAGTTCGCTTGCGGTTGTGCCGGTTAGTAGTTTGTGAGTATCTATGGATATGTCTACCATGCCGTTTTGGGCAGAACTGGTTTGGATGTTGGCCAGTTTTGCGAGATTGTCTAGTAGTAGGTCGCGTTTGTCCAATAAGTCATTGGGCTGGTTTCCAGCCTCGACGATTTTGCTGATTTGGTTGTTTAGTTCTGCTACCTGTTTGATGATGGTATTGAGTTCGGTTGCGGTTCCGTCGATTTGTTTTTCTAGGATTTCCGCTTGGAAGTCAATGCTTTTGGATAGTTCGTTTAGGTGATCGGCAATGTTTTTTCCGTTGGCTAGAACTGCGGTTCGCAACGACAAATTATCCGGCTGCTTTCCGAGTTCCTGAAAGCTTTGCCAGAGACGATTTAGTTCGATATTTAGACCGGAATCGGTTGTTTCGTTAAAGACGGTTTCAAGGTTGGCGAGGGCGAATGATTTTGCCTCCCAATAGCTTGCTTTTTGCTGTTCGTTTCGGTATTGCATATCTAGATAGTCATCACGGATGCGGCGGAATTGCGCTACCTCGACGCCAGTGCCGATTTGTATGTTGTTTTGGTAGGTTAATGGCCGGGATGACTGAAGCACGGCTTCTTGTCTGGTATAGCCTTGGGTATTGGCATTGGCGATGTTGTGCCCGGTTGTACTTAGGGCCGTTTGGTTGGCCAGGATGGCTCTTTTTCCTATTTCTAGTCCATGAAAGGTTGAATGCATTGTCTTCTCCCCTATGCTTTCGCGTCAAATAGACGGACTGATTCTTTTGTTTCCTTGGATGCTGCGCCAGCGTTATAGGTTCCCGTTCCGGCGGAGGTTGGCAGCAGTCTATCGATCATATATTGGGTATAGGTTAATGATTGCTGTAGTAATTGTTGATTTGATTCGTTCACTTTAGCGATTTTCTGGAACAGGGTTTGTAGCTGTGCATGGATGGTGATCCATTCTTGTTTTTCGGCGGTGTCTGGTTGCTGTTCGATTAGTTGGGTGAGCGATGCTTTGTAGGCATCTTCGCCCAGTGCTGTGAGTCTATGTTTATCCTCGTCGGTGATTTTTTTAATCAGTTTTGATTCCTCTGACAAAATTGGCAGCAACGAGGTGTTGTCTCCGGCGATTAGGATTTGTTGTTTTTTGTTTAAGATTTCTAGTAAGTTGATGTGTAGCTCGACTAAGTTGTGGAGAATTTGGGTGAGCTTATTCATCGATTTTTGCTCCAGATTTCCAGAATGCTAGCAGTTTTTCGGCGACTTTTTCACTGTCGACCATGTAGGTTCCGTTAGCAATTTGGCTTGTAAGTTTGGCGATTTTTTCTTCTTTTTCTTGGTGAATTTGCTTTTGGGCTTCGCTTGATAGTTCTAGTTGATCGTATTGGTTTTTTTTGGTTGCCTCGTCTTTTTTAGCGGGTTCGTTGTTTTTTTGATAAGCCTGATAGGCAGCACCAATCCGGTTAACTGAGTTTATTTTATTGATGTTCATTTTTGTCCGCTCCTTTCAAACATATCCTCTTAGTTTATTGTATCGGCACGAACCGTTTATTTGTTTAGGGAAAAATGATTATTTATTCAGGTTCCGTTAAACTAGTTTGTTGATTTCCGCTGCAGGCACTTCGCTTTCCGCGGGCGGTAGCGGGGAGCCTCCTTGTCGCTTTGCGCCTTCGGAGTCTCCCCTGCCCCGTACTCCCGCAGGAGTCTGCGTGCCTTCCGCTCCAATCAACTTGTGTGTAAAGATAAAGACAAATTTTAACTTTTTATTTCAGAAAAAGATAAACGCTCGCGATTTGGACGAGCGCTTTTGTTTGTTAGGAACGGATGATGCTGTTGGCGATGCCCATCATTTGGTCGGCGTAGCTGAGGGCTCTGGAGCTTGCTTGGAGGCCTCGTTGAGCTTTAATCATTTCGGTCATTTCTTTGTTTAGTTGAACGTTGGAGGTTTCGATGTAACCTTGTTTGATTTGGAAATTTTGATTCATAGTTGTTGCAGCGCCGCCTTGGAGACGATAAACGCCACCTTCTTCTTTTAGTAGTTGCGGGTTGCTGATGGTGACGATGCCGATTTGTTGGCCGGTGCTAGCGATGGTGCCATTTTCTGATACTTGGAAGCTTCCGGCGATTGGTGATTCGATTGGATTTCCGTTTCGATCAAGAAGTACATCTCCATGGTCATTTACGAGCTGAAAGCGGTCAGTGCCAACAGGAGTGCTGTGGAATGAGCCGTTTTTGGTATAGTGGATTTCTTGGTTGTCTCCAGTTGTTCGTAATACTTGGAAATATCCGTTTCCGATTAGCATTAGGTCGTAAGGATTGTCGGTTTGATTGGATCCACCTTGGGTGATGTCGAGTGCCGTTGAGCCGATTCTTGAGCCGTAGGTTGTCCGAATTCCATTTGGTGATGTACGGCCAAGTTCGCGGCCTGGTTTTGATTGATTTTGAATTGAGACGGCAAGATTTTCAGAAAATGTTGCTTCGCGCCGTTTGAAGCCTGTTTTATCGACATTGGCGATGTTGTTGGCGATGGTGTCCAATTTCCCTTGGTAGGAACGGATTCCGGTGGTGGCTATGTTAAAAGATGTATTCATCTGTGTTTACACCCTTCCAATCGAATTTAATTGTTCAAGTGTTTTGTCGTAGGCTTGCAGGACCTTTTGATTGGCCTCGTATAGGCGAATATTGGTCATCATGTCGGTAATGGTTTGCGCCAAGTCTACATTGGATTGCTCGAGCATTTTGTGATACAGTTTTACCCCAGTCGGGATTGTTGTTTGGATGTTTGACAGATTAGCGCCTTCAAGCTGAAATAAGCCATTGCCTAGTTTGATTAGTTGATTTGGATTGTTGACGACGACCATTCCCAAGGCACCAATTTTCGCTGCACGGTTTGGGTCACCAGGATAGACGATGATGTCGCCATTTTCACGAATTTCAACATCTCCTGCTGTCAGTTCCGGGCTTGTGATTGGGGTACCGTTTTGCCCTAATACCAATTCACCTGTCGCAGTGGTGAGTTGGCCGTTTTCATTTACGGTGAAATTTCCGTTACGGGTTAGTTGCATTTGTCCGTCGGCGGTTTGCACAGCAAAAAAGGCTGATGGTTTTATGTATTGACCGTTTTCCAGGATAAGCGGGATTTGCTGATCTTCGATAGCAACATCAAAGGGCATATCAGTGCCCGTTAGGACGCCTTGTAAAAAGAGGGGCAGCGTTTCTTGGTTATAGACCCCCATCGATAATGTGCCCAGTGTTTCCGTTTGGGCGCTGATTCCGGATTGATTTCGGTCCCGGATTTGTTCTAACAGCATTTGGGGAAAAGAGCGTAATGGGCTAGCGTCTTGTTTGTATCCTGGCGTTTCGGCGTTTGCTAGGTTATTTGTTAGTGCATCTTGTTTCCGTTGTAATGCAATCATGCCTGATGTGGCTGTATCAATTCCTCGCAGCATTGGTAAGCTCCCTTCTGGGTATTGTGTGGTGGTTTGCGATTGCTAGATTGAATTTATGGTCAGTGAATTCTTTGTAATATTCTAATATAATATGTTATTCTGTTTTTGAATGAAAATTATTATTTTAATAGATTAAAAATACATATTCACGAGTAGCCCTTTTATTTCGCCCATTTTTTGCAAAAGCTCTACTGTCGGGGCATGTTTTTCAAGGATTTGGTCCGATAGCTCTAATAGTTTTCGATCGACTTGTTTGATTAATTTCAAACGTTTTTCACGTCCATTTGGATGGTGACCTTGGTGTTCTTCTAATGAAATTCCGTTTTGGACAACCTCTTTTATAAAGTCCCGAATCGTTTGTTTATAGGCGATTAGGTCCTGCATCGACTGGGAAACAGTTAATCTCGTTTCATGCTGATTTAAGTCATTGAGGAGAGACTTCAACCGATCTTTGGTTAAATCGAACTGCTTTTCTTGCAGAAATTTTTCAAATGACGGAATTTCTTTACTTTTCTCTCTTTGTGGCAGGAATCTCTCAGGGTTCATTCCAACACTTTGGTTGATTTTCAATCGAGTACTCCCCTCTTTAAATTGTAATATCTTAAACAAAAACCTAATTGTGGAATAATTTTCGTTCACGTACAATGATATTATAAAACTATCTAATACATATTTAAAGGAGTAAATTATATGTCTAGCATATTTGGAATACTGCTAGCAATCCTAGCAGTTGGGTTGGGGATGATTTTAAAAGGCGCTGCTTTATCTTCACTAAACAACCCAGCCGCTTTCCTGATTATTTTCGGGGGAACTGCCGCGGCGTTGTTGGTAGCTTTTCCTTTTCGTGAAATAAGGAAATTTCCTATCCTATTAAAAATCGCCTTTTTAGAACCAAAGACGGCTTCTAAGCAAGAGCAAATTACAAGTTTAATAACCTGTGCAGAAATCGCTAAAAAAGAAGGCTTTTTGGCATTAGAAGAAATTGCCGGGACAACTAAAGATTCTTTTTTTAAAAAAGGACTTGAAATGATTATTGATGGCTATGAGAAAGAGTTTATTGAGGAAGTCATGTTTGAAGAGGTCGAGCAGATTGGCAAGCGCCATGTAACAGGAGCGCTTATTTTCTCGCAAGCGGGAACCTATGCGCCAACACTTGGGGTTCTCGGAGCGGTGGTTGGACTTGTTGCCGCACTCGGAAATTTAACCGATGTTGAAAAAATTGGTCACTCTATTTCGGCTGCATTTATTGCAACTTTGCTAGGGATTTTCACGGGATATTGTATGTGGCATCCGTTATCCAATAAGTTAAAGCGGATTTCAAAACAAGAGCAAGAGATTAAGATGATGATTATTGAAGGCTTGCTGGCGATTTATGAAGGTGTTTTGCCTGGGGCATTAGAGAAGAAATTATCTGTTCATTTACCACTGACAGAACGGAAGAAGTATGAGGAGAAAAAAGAGGAGAAGTCTCATGAGTAAAAGAAGAAAATTGGCGGAGGAGCACGAGGAGCACCCTAATGAATCCTGGCTTATACCTTATGCTGACATTTTGACGCTACTCCTGGCGTTATTTATCGTTTTGTTCGCTTCTAGTAATATTGATAAGGAGAAGTATCAAGGGATTATGGAGTCGTTTCAAACCGAATTAGGTCCTAAAGTTAGCACGGGGACCGGGACTGGTGGAGGCGGTTCTGGAAATGAGAGCGGGGTCGGGATTCAGTCGCCGCTCAAACCAAAGCCACCATTAACAAAGGAACCGGTAATCGAAGAGGATGCAGATCTTAAAAATTTGAGTGAAAAGCTGGATTCATACATAAAAAATAATAATTTGAATGGGGCGGTTTCCCTGCAAGCGACCAAAAGGGGTGTGGAAGTCACCTTACAGGAAATTGTTTTATTCGATTCTGGAAAAGCAGATTTAAAAGTGGAATCCTATAAAACCTTGAAGGGTTTATTAGGGATTATCCAGGAAATCGAAAATCCCATTGCGATTGAGGGACATACGGATAATGTGCCAAGTAACACGGCCAGATTTCCTACCAACTGGGAGCTATCGGCATCTCGAGCTTTGAGTGTTCTTCACTTCTTCGTATCGAATAATATCCCACCAACCCAATTACAAATTACCGGGTTTGGGGAATATCACCCTGTCCAACCAAATGACAATCCTGAACACCGCCAGGCTAATCGCCGGGTGACCATTGCTATTTTGCGGACGGATTGATTGAGGGGGAATTGAGGTTTGGGGGTTTTTTTAGGGATTGGGATTTGAATTAGGAATAATAAAGCGCCGCGGGGGCTAGTCCCCTGCGGCGCTTTTACGCGTTGGCGTGCTGGGGGACTGTCCCCCATCGCTTTAATGCGTTACCGTACCGGGGGACAGTCCCCCGG
>CALCRD010000401.1 GCA_937894355.1 uncultured Bacillus sp. | reverse complement strand
TTTTATGAGAAAAGAGCTGGCAAATTTACTTTCAAGCTACAAAATAGGTGATATCAGGTTAAAATCGGGTTTAAGATTTTAACAACAAACTTTACGAAAACAGCCTTATTCAAAAATAGGCTGGAAAACCACCGCTGAAAGTGAAAAATTAGAATAATTTCTTTTTCCAAAAAATAAAGATTGTGACACAGGAAAGTAGGAATACCATTAACAAAATAATGGAGAAGGCATATGGTTTGTCCTGAAACGGTAATACCACATTCATTCCGAAAAAGCTGGCAATCATCGTTGGCAAAGCAAGAATGATTGTTATGGAAGTTAAAAATTTCATCACTATATTCAAGTTATTGGAAATGACCGACGCAAACGCGTCCATCATCCCGCTTAAAATCGAGCTATAAATTTCTCCCATTTCAATCGCTTGCTGAGTTTCAATGATTACGTCCTCTAATAATTCTTTATCCTCATCGTACATTTTCAAATGACTAAGGCGTAGCAATTTTTCCAATACAATCTTATTCGATTTTAAAGAAGTCGTAAAATAGACTAACGATTTTTCCAACGCTAATAAAGCATAAAGCTCCTTGTTCTTCATCGATTGATGAAGCCCTCTTTCGATTTCATCCGTCTTCTTATTAATTTGTTTTAGATATCTTAAGTAATAAGTCGCGATTGAAAAAAGAATTTGCAGGGAAAAACGTGTTTTTTTATTAGTAAAAAAGCCCTTAATTTTATTATTATAAAAATCTCCCAATATCGGTGTTTCTTTGAGCGAAACCGTAATGAAGCATTCGTCTGTGATCACCATCCCAATTGGAATAGTTTCGTAGATGGGTAGTCCGGCATCATCATGGGTAATATACGGGAAATCGACAATGATTAAAACAGAATTATCTTCGCGTTCTATTCTGGACCGTTCCTCATCATCTAGTGCATCTTTAATGAAATCCAAAGGGATATTCAATTTGTTGGCAACCAAATTAATTTCGTCTTCACTAGGTGAAATCATATTAACCCAGCAGCCTTTTGTAATTTCGTTGATTTTCTCAATTTTCTTATCTTGGTTTGTTAAGAAAAATTCAATCATATAAAAACCTCCTCGCTAACTAGAGGAAGCAAACATACCTTTTAATGAGTTGATATTATTGATTTTATCACTCCTGGTTAGTAAAAAGATAAATCCGACTTCCTCGTTTTTCCTATTGGGATCGGGTTCAGGAGAACCTTGGCTACTCAAAAATATCAACTCCTTTAGTTGGTTTAGTGTTAATTACAAATGATTCAAGCAACCCCAAAAAGGTGCCTGTACAATTAGGGTCTTCTTTATCACAAAATTCCTTTTGGTTAACCCTCATCTATCTTATACCCTAAATAAGAAAAACTGCAATAATAAATTATTGCAGTTTACACATCAATTGGATCACGTCCATTTAGTTTATCTTCAATGCGCATAATAAGCTGCTCTATGGATTCAAATGAAAAAGCAACCTTAGAAAAGACCTCTTGTAGATTCAAGACTTGGATTGGTGAGTCATTCTGGATTCTTTCCTCGAAATGAGGTGTCGCAGTTACAGACCAGTCACCATCCAACCATATGGCAATTTGCTCAACATCTCCGTCCCAAATTACATCCTTAAACAAATCTTTCGCCTGCAACTCCAGGTTCAGGTCAACTTCCATTTCTTACTTCCCCTCCAAATTACCTTTCACTTAAATTATAGACCAACGAAATCCAAAAGCCAAGCAAAGTAAAAAAAACAAATCGCATCACCGCATCACCGCGCCGGGGGACAGGCCCCCGCTGCGGTGATGCGGTGATGCAAGTTATGAGACAGGCCTCCTTTTTTACAGTTTACATATATACATATTATTCCATTAGGGCTAAAGTATGATCATTTCCATTGAGATTTTCACTTTTTCTTCTCCTTGTTAATCAGCACTTCAAACTTCGAATTTAAAAGAATGTTTCATCTTCGTTAATAGTTTGTTCATTTTTGCTCATTATAATGAAGACAGGTAATTGAACCTCCCAGAATTGATTTGGCCCAGTCAAAGTGACTGGGTATTTTTTTGGATACCTATTATTTTTCCTCATCTTTCCTATGTAAATGCTCCTTCGAGGCTTCCATTCCGTACTTAAGCCTTAGCTTGTTTATATTTACACTTTTCTGTTGAGTGCCTCGAACCGCAACTACTACTTTTTTCCTGGAGTTCACAATAAAAAATGCCAAAGAGTAAAGAGCTAACAGTAATAAGCCTGCTACTAAACCTGTACCTTGCCCTGTAACCAGCGGCATACTACCAATGACAATGATCAGACTTGTTAACGCAAACCACGAGGTATAGGGATAAGCTGGCAACTGACATTTTCCATCGCCTGGGCAACCATTTAGTTTTCGAAGCCTTAGATGTGAAGCTACAATTACCGCATAAGTAAAGAGCAAGGCGAACCCTCCCGAACTTACTAAAAAAGTATAAACATTTGCTGGGAGAAGTAAACCAAATACTAATGCAGCCAGCATTGCACCGCCTGAAAAAAGAATCCCTCGATAAGGTACATTTCCCTTCCCTTTAATCAATGACGGAGCAAAGCCTTCATCTGCCAAAGATCGAATCATTCTACCCAAACCAAAAGTGGCCGCCAACATTGTTGATAGGATTGCTGACACCAACACGAAATTAATACTATTCGCCGCCCACCCTAAACCATGCCTAGTAAGCGCCGCCACAAACGGACTAACCGACGCAGGAATTTGTGATGAGGGAATTAACAAAAGTAACACAGCAACAGCACCAGTATATAAGGAGATAAGTCCAAACACAGAGAACTTAATAGCCTGAGGAACAGTTTTTTTCGGGTTTTTCGTTTCCGACGAAGCAAGACCAATAATCTCAAAACCAGCATAAGTAAACATAACCATTAACATACTCCCGGCAATCCCACTAACTCCGCCTAAAAAAATCGGCTCTGCTGCCAACTCTTGAACACCCACCTGTGGATTCCCCGGGAACATTCCAACAACAAGAGCCAATCCTAGCACGATAAATCCAACAATGGCCAACAGTTTTATTACTGCTAATCCGCTTTCCAACTTACTTAATAATTCGGCACCCAATAAATTTAACAGTGTCACAGCGATGATAATGCCCGACCCTAACAAACCGATTGAAATATTTGGAAACCAACTTTTCATTAAAATCGATACAGCAATCGCCTCACTCGACATAGCTAATATTAGTCCTGTCCAATATACCCAACCGACAACAAAACCCGCCCCAGAACCAAAAGCCCTTTTGGCATAAGTACGGAACGAGCCAGAATTCGGGTCAGCAACAGTCATTTCGGATAACGCAAATAGAATTACATAAATAATTGCTCCTCCTATTAAATAAGACAGAATCAACGATGGACCCGTAGCATTAAGGGCGATTGTTAAACCTAAGAAAAACGAGCCACCCACAACCGTACCCAACCCCATCATCGTCAGCTGCCAAACCGACATTCCTTTTTCCAAACTGTTTCCTCCCCAGTCATTTTAAGCAGTAGTATCTGCGAATTCACCGAAAAATATTATCGCAAATACCCACCTCTGCACTAAAACCCCCGAAATATTAGGAGAAGGAAATTTTTTTATAAAAAAAACCACTGCAAATGCTATTATTTTTTCCCATAAAAAAAAGTACCTGCCCACAATGCAATTTCGCATTGGGACAGGTACCTGATATTTATTAAACTGGTTGGCCAACTTCTTCAAGCATAGTTCCTTTTGCTTTGAAGTTAATATGCCATGATAAAGCTTTTTCAAGAACGTGTGGAGTTTGTCCGCCTCTTTCAAGAGCTTCTTTGTAGTAAGCTCTTAATTGATCACGATACATTGGGTGTGCACAGTTTTCGATGATTAGCTCAACGCGCTCTCTTGGTGCTTTACCGCGTAAGTCAGCATAACCTTGTTCAGTAACGAGTACGTCAACATCATGTTCAGTATGATCCACGTGAGATACAAATGGAACAACACTTGAAATGTTTCCGCCTTTAGCGATTGATTTAGTAACGAAAATTCCAAGACGTGCATTACGTGCAAAGTCTCCAGATCCGCCGATACCGTTCATCAAGTTTGTGCCCATAACGTGAGTTGAGTTTACGTTTCCGTAAATATCAAACTCAAGAGCAGTGTTGATTGAGATTAGACCCATACGACGAATTAATTCTGGGTGGTTAGAAATTTCTTGTGGGCGTAGCATAATTTTATCTGCATATTTTTCAAACTCTGTAAATAGAGTCGCATTTCTTACTTCTGATAATGTAAATGAACAACCTGAAGCAAATTTAATTTTATCTGCATCCATTAAGTCAAATACTGAATCTTGAAGAACCTCAGAATATACTTCTAAATCAGTGAATTCTGAATCCATGAAACCATGGAATACTGCATTTGCAATTGAACCAACGCCTGATTGAAGTGGAGGTAATTTTTCAGTTAAACGACCTGCTTTAATTTCATCACGAAGGAAATTAAGTAAGTGATTAGCCATTGTTACTGTTTCTTCATCTGGAGGAACAATAGCAGATGGTGAATCTGGAATATTGCAAACAACTATACCAGCAATGCGTTCTGGGTCAACTTTAATTCCGATTGAACCAATACGATCATCAACTTTAGTGATTGGAATTGGACCACGTTCGCCTTGTTTTGCTGGCGCATAACAATCATGAGCTCCAATTAAAGATTCTGGGTGAGCTAAGTTAATTTCAACGATGATTTTTTTAGCATGATCTGCAAAAACCACATTGTTACCAACAGATGTTGAAGGAATAATCATTCCATCTTCAGTGATTGCAACCGCATCCAAAATAGCATAATCAATCGCATCAATTGCACCTTGTCTGATCCACTCAGGTGTTTGTGATAAATGATTATCTACATAAAGCATTTCACCTTTATTAATTGCTTTTCTCATAACTCCATCCGCTTGGAATGGAAGACGTTTGTTAATGATTCCAGCTTGAGCCATTAATGTATCTGTGTCACCTAATGAAGCTCCTGTATATACATTTACTTTAAAAGATTCGTTTTCAGCACGTTTTACTAATGCATAAGGAACTGCTTTTGCATCCCCTGATTTAGTAAATCCGCTTAATCCTAATGTCATGCCATCTTTAATCCAAGATGCTGCTTCTTCAGCTGTTACAACACGATCATGTAAACGAGTGTCTCTAATTCGATTTAGTCCTTTTTCCACGAATTCCATCCCCCTATTATACATCTATAAAATAATTTTACATGATGTATTACAACAGACAGGGCTTTTTGGACGAAATTGGGCAATTCTGTGACAAAACAGGCAATTTTCGACACGAAATAGAATAGTTATCAGAAAACTAATAATTTTCTAAAATAGCTAGAGTACGACTGACTGACAGGAATCCGATCTCCATTTTTCATATGGAGGACAAATGTAGAATGGGTGTCAGGATAGATTTCCTTAATATAATTGACATTGACTATATAAGAGCGATGACACCGGATAAAAGAATCCCTCGGTAACGTAAATTCGAATTCTTGTAAGGAATACTTGTGGGTACCCTGACATTCTTCAGTAAATACATGGGTCCTGCGATCTTTTGCCTCTAAATAGATAACTTGCTGAAATGGAACTGGCGACCAGCCATCTAGAACTCGCAAAGTAATAAATTTCCTCACATCTGCTAAAGCTGGAAAGATTGCTGTCACACAACCCTCCAAATTACCCTCATGAAGAAAAGGAACAGCGCTACCGTAATAAGGAACACCATAAATTTCTCGGTTAATAAATTCTGACACTTTTTGTTTACTGTTTATCGCTTTATATGTAATGGTGCCTTCTTTCACGGGATCTCCTGGTTGTATTTTTAAATCGATTCGTTTACTAGGACGATAATAGATGAATTCCTTAGTATTTGAAACGGCAATCGAGGTTTCATCCGAAAATAATTCACCGATTACATCTAATAGTGACACTGTCGTTAATTTCTCCATCTCTCGACACCTTTCAAGTAGAAAATAGTTTTAATTGCTACTATTATTCTACATTTTTTTCATATAAGTTTCCATATTAACGAAAAACTATACCCACCCTTCACCACTTTAAAGTGGCGGGGGGGCAGCCCCCCCCCCCGTCAGCCTCTCCCCCCATGGCGATAGCC